>JBBAAF010000068.1:0-20158 GCA_041658425.1 Bacteroidales bacterium
CTTTAAGAAACTCCTTCTCTGATCTTATCGTCTTCTTGTCTTATAGTCTTCTCTTTCTTAATGTCTTATAGTCTTTCTTCAAAGTCTTAAAGTCTTCTCTTCTGCTTGCTCCATCTGCCAGGTAGGAGTAGAGGTGGCACCGCAGATCCCTACAGTGTTGTCAGGCTGAAACCAGGAAGGTTCGATTTCGCTGAGAGCAGATATTTTATGGCTACGCGGATTAACCTGCCGGCAAGCTTCGTAAAGCACCTTACCATTGCTGGATTCCACGCCGGATATAAAAATGATGACATCATGTTTGCGGCAGAATGCCTGCATTTCCTCTTTTCTTCCAGATACCTGCCGGCAAACGGTATCCTTGAGTAAGACACGAACTCCGGCCTCCTCCAATTTTTGCCTGATTGCATAGAGCTTTTCAATGCTCATGGTAGTTTGGCTGTAGAGGGTTACTTTTGAAGGTAACTCTTTAATATTCAATTCATCAAATTCCTTAAAAACGATCCCTTTCCCATCGAGGTGTCCCATCAGGCCCACCACCTCCGGATGGTTCGCTTTCCCATAAATGAGGATATACTCACCTTCATCTTCCGATCGCTTCATCCGCTCCTGGAGCTTCAGCACAATCGGGCAGGTTGCATCAAGTATCTCGTTGCCGTTTTTGCGGAGAATCTCATATGTTTCCGGCGGTTCACCGTGGGCCCGGATCAGCACCTTTTGTCCGTGGATATTGGCAATTTCATCATGGGTAAGGGTAATCATGCCCAGCTTCTGCAATCGCTTCACCTCCTCGTCATTATGCACAATCTGGCCCAGGCAATACAATTTCCCTTCGTTCTCCAGGATCTCTTCAGCGCGATTAATTGCCTTCACCACTCCAAAGCAGAATCCCGAACGGGGATCAATTTCGACTTTCAGATTCAGTGACATGCGGCAAAGATAATGAAGAAATGGTTTCAGGGTTTCAGGGTTTCAGAGTTTCAGGTTGCCTACTGCTTACTGCCGACTGCCTACTGCTTACTGCCGACTCACGCGAGCTTGCAATTGACCTTTTTCTATTTTTCTTTTTGGGGATTTTGAAAAAAATCTATCTTTGCACCCGAATTGTCCTGTGGTGTAACCGGCAACACGTCTGATTCTGGATCAGAAGAGTCCAGGTTCGAGCCCTGGCAGGACAACGAGTAATTCCGCAAGTCCCTGTTTACGAAAAGTTTACAGGGGCATTTTTTTCAGATCATTCGTCTGGACAACCAGCCGGAACAGCACAGATAGTTTAGGGTTGCTGTATCCTCATGGTGAAAAACTTATTCTTGCAGCATAAAATGTGCTAAGTATTTGTTAAAATCCGCGACCAGCAAGGATTTGGCCTTAAGGCGTTGAAAATCAAGATTGATTAAAAATGAGCACCTTATACTTTGCATATCTGGCTTCCAAAACTCAATACAGATGAATTCCAGCTATGCTCAATGAGTATGTACAGACGGTTTGCACCAGGCTAAAAAAAAGACTCAGTATCAAAAAACCAGACAGAATTCCTGAGATTTTTACTACCTTTATTACATGAAACAGCGACTTTATATCGACACTTCAGTTTTTGGAGGTTACTTCGACGAGGAATTTTCTGAATTCACTAGACCGCTTTTTGATAGACTTCAGAATGGAGAATTTAAACTGTTGTTCTCCGCTGTGACACAAGATGAACTGAGTTCTGCTCCAGAGAGAGTAAAAAAACTTGTTACAAGTTTGAAGGCAGAAAATACAGAATTTATGGAAACTAATGACGAAGCAGTCGAATTGGCAACACATTACATTGCAGAGAAAGTTGTAGGACAAACAGGTTTTGCGGACTGCCTGCATATAGCCCTGGCGACCATTAACCGAGCGGACTATTTGATTAGCTGGAATTTCAAACACATTGTAAATATCCAGAGAATTCGGGGTTACAATGCTATCAATATCAAGAATGGATACAAGGAATTAGAGATTCGTTCACCCAGAGACTTTATGACTTATGAAGACAACAACTGAGAAAACGTTTGACGCTGTTAAATTCATGCGTGAACAACGAGAGAAATTGAGCAAAATGCTTTCCAAAATGACAAAAGAGGAAATCGTTGAGTATTTCAAGCGAAGGAAACTGGAAAACTCAATAAAGCCCAGTGCATAACAGCACCTACCCGCAAGCTAATGCAAACGCACAAACCAGCGCCAATAATGGCCTGCAGGTAGCTTCAAACCGTTAATTGCCGTATGTAACCTCGTCTCCAGAATTGATTCCACAGTGCTCATTCAGGATGCAAAGACCAACTTATACGTTTGT
Source organism: Bacteroidales bacterium (assembly GCA_041658425.1). Lineage (GTDB taxonomy): Bacteria > Bacteroidota > Bacteroidia > Bacteroidales > UBA12481 > UBA12481. The sequence goes on from JBBAAF010000068.1 coordinate 2,318, forward strand.
AATAAGTGTAAGTTGAGCGAACACTACTGCATCCTGTAGAGGGAGATTTAATGTTGCAGTTGTTGTGACTAACAATCAAAGTTGAGGAACCAATCGGATTTGTTGCACAATGAATCCGGAAACAACATTGGGGAAGCCCCCTGCCCCGGGAAGACTATTGTTTTATAACCTGCAAGTTCTGCCTGCTACCATCAAGCTTGTGTACGGTCAATATGTAAGATCCGGCAGACAGGTGCCGTAGGCTTAGCTCAGTCTGGCCGGTTGTTTCTTCGGAATACATAACCGTTTCACCCAATAGATTTTTCAAAGTAACCCTGATCGGGATAATCCCGCTTATCGTGATGTGGATTTTATCAGATGTTGGATTGGGATAAACCGTAACATCCGTTATTTGGGGTTTATCAGCAATTCCGCTTCCGGAGCAATCTGATGTATGATACCGTCCCGGGGATCCGCCAATACATCCTGTCATCCAATTAGTTCCATCATTCATAATACCCGCGGAATCCACCAACTCCAGCGTATAACCCATACCGCCGGCCAAAACCGGCCACGGTTCAATATCATTATAACGAACAGAGAGCCGCAATTTACCGGATGAATCATAAGCCCTGATCCATTCACCTTTATCTTTCAAACCAAAATCAATGGTTTCGATGGCATCCTTGCATGGGTAATACAAATATTGATTGGAACCATTCCGGAGGTAAAAATTAGCGTAACTCATGCGTTTTGGGAGGATAGGAATTAACGGAAACCTAACATCACCGTCGCCCAAAGCGCTGTTACCGGGTTCAATACGAAAGGATAGCTGCAGTTGCGTCCGGCTGCCACCGGCATCCGTAACCTGTGTAAAATTGCGGTAAGAGCCTTCGTTTATTACGATCTGTGCATCAGTAGATAAAACTACTAAAACACTGATTATCAATAATATAATATTTTTCATAGAAAATTTCCCAGGGGCGGCGTAAAAGTAACAACAGAATCTATTATCCAGCGTTTCTGGTTATTGAGAAAAAGATGCAAACAGCATAAATTGTATACAGGAACAGACAATTAATCATATATGGGCGGATTTAATGAACCGTCTATTTTCTGGAAGGAAATTGTTCATATCACGGTATTAAAAAGAGCATAAAAACTATACGAAACATTGAAAAAGTTTGCTAAAATCGTGTCATCAAACAGAGGATATTTTTACATTGATAACTAATTAATACAAAGCATTTTAACCCATAATCAACTGATAATATTTTTCACAGATTGATGAAAAAAGAAGAAACTGTATCAGAAAGTCGGGAGCCAGAAGAAGCATCTAGTCTTGAACCTCCAAGTAATCAGCCTGATAGCAGGCAAGAAGTCCACCTGACTATTCAGGCAGCATCCAGCACCGTTTTTACAGTCAGTGTCAGGTCTGTTGAATTCCTGACCAAACATTTCCCGGGTACCAGCGTAAGTGACTGGAACAATTGGCAATGGCAGGTGCGGAATAGTTTCACATCGCTTGATCAGTTGAATTCTTTCCTGGGCCTGTCCGTACAGGAATCCAACTCAAAGGCCTATGGAAAAAACCTTCCGGTGAGGATTACTCCCTATTACGCCAGTTTACTCGATCCTAATGATGCCGGACAACCGTTGCGCCGCACTGTTGTACCCGTGGCCCTCGAATTAAATATATCTCCCGGAGAAGTTGAAGATCCATTAAGTGAAACACATGACAGTCCTGTTCCGCTTATTGTTCACCGGTATCCCGATCGGGTTCTTTTTCTGGTTACGAATTTCTGCTCCGCATTTTGCCGCTATTGTACCCGGACACATATGGTTTCGAAGCAGGATAAAGTTCATTCCAGTCAGGTAGAATGGGATAAGGCAATCGATTATATCAGGGAACATACGGAAGTCCGCGATGTTCTTCTTTCAGGCGGTGACCCGCTAACGCTCAGTGATAGCCGGATCGAATACCTGTTGGCCAAACTCCACGATATCCCTCATATAGAAATTATACGGATCGGCACCAAGGTTCCGGTGGTTATGCCCCAGCGGATCACCCGCGACCTGGTCAAAATGTTAAAGAAGTATCATCCGCTTTTCATGAGCATCCACTTCACCCATCCGGATGAAATTACACCTGAAGTTATGGATGCCTGCAACCGGCTGGCCGATGCCGGAATTCCACTCGGCAGCCAAACGGTTTTGCTAAAGGGAATCAATGATGACGCTTCGGTGTTCAAGAAACTGACCCATGAATTATTGAAAATCAGGGTAAAACCCTATTACCTCTATCAATGTGATCCGATACCGGGCTCCGCTCATTTCCGGACACCACTGGAATCCGGACTGGAAATCATCCGCAACCTGAGAGGTTTTACCTCCGGGTATGCTATCCCTCATTTCGTGATCGATGCTCCCGGCGGTGGCGGAAAAATTCCATTGTTGCCTGATTATGTGGTCGGTCGCGAAGGAGATGATCTGATCCTCAGGAATTATGAAGGTAAAACGTATCGTTTCCCGGATTATATTTAGCTGATTTCCAAACATGATTATCGCCATTACCTATGACCTCCGCGAGGACTACCTTTCAATGGGATTCAGCGAGGAAGATGCTGCAGAATTCGACACCGTTGAAACTATTGAAGGTATTGAAAATGTGCTTCATAAACTTGGCCATCAAACGGAAAGGATTGGCCACCTCAGGTCACTGATGGAAGCTCTCCTGGCAGGACGCCGGTGGGATATGGTCTTCAATATTTGCGAAGGGTATTATGGAATCGGCAGAGAGGCGCAAGTGCCGGCTCTGCTGGATGCCTTTTCTATCCCTTACGTCTTCTCCAACCCGCTGGTGCTCTCCCTGACTCTCGATAAAGGCATGACAAAGAGAGTGATACGTGATGCAGGTATCCCAACCGCTGACTTTGCCGTGGTGACAACACCCGGCGATATTGCACGGATCACCTTGCCCTACCCTCTTTTCGTGAAACCGGTAGCCGAAGGAACCGGGAAGGGAATATCCGGCGAATCCATCATCCGCGATCCGGAAGCCCTGAACAGCCGGTGCCTCTATTTATTAAACCGGTTTCACCAGCCGGTGCTGGTTGAAGCATATCTCAGCGGCCGGGAATTTACCGTCGGTATAACTGGTACAGGCTCTCACTCATCAGTAACGGGAGTAATGGAGGTATTGCTGACCAGCAAAGCCGAACCCGGAGTGTATTCCTACACCAATAAGGAAGAGTGGCGTGAACGCTGCCGGTATGAACTCGCCGCCGGTGAGATTGCTGAAGCCTGCGAAAAGGTTGCCCTTGCCGCCTGGAATGTCCTGAATTGCGAGGATGGCGGACGAATCGACCTTCGTTGTGATTCAAACGGGGTGCCCAATTTCATCGAGGTCAATCCACTGGCAGGAATGAACCCTACCTATTCTGATCTCCCGATGCTGAGCCGAATGAACGGAATCTCCTATGATGAACTGATTCAACGGATTATGAATTCGGCGACCCAAAAAATCCATCCCAAATGAGTAAGATTATTATCCTGATAAACCGCCTGTCGGATCAGCCGACAGCCGATGAAATAGATGTGATTGATCAGGTTGAGGCTGTTGAAAAAAGTCTGGATGAACTGGGTCTCATTCATGAAAGAGAATTCGTAGACACCAATCTCAATTCATTGGTTAATAAGTTAATAAGCGAACCTGACGGGATCGCTTTTAACCTGGTTGAGAGCTTGAACAATAATGGCGGATTGGTCTATTTTATTCCCGCGCTGGTGGAAAGCCTGAATTACCCCCTGACCGGCAATCCGTCTGATGCCATGTTTTTAACTACTCAGAAACCATTGGCAAAAAAGCTGATGATGGCCATGGGAATTCCAACCCCTCAGTGGTGGATGGCAAAGGATTCTATTGATCTTGATCCTGGAAAGCAATATATGGTGAAGCCTTCGAGGGAAGATGCTTCGGTAGGAATTAATGATGAAAATGTTTTTAAAGGTTCAGATCAGGGGATTCTTGATAGGTTCCGTAACCGCTGGGGCGATCATTTTTTTATCGAGGAGTTCATAACAGGCAGGGAATTTAACCTGTCGGTATTAGGCGGACCCGATGGCCCGGAAGTTCTCTCGCCGGCCGAGATCATATTTAAAGACTTCCCGGCAGGAAAACCAACCATTGTAGGTTACGCAGCGAAATGGGATGAAAGCACATTTGAATATCAGAATACGATCCGGACATTCGACTTTCCGGAATCTGATTATCCTCTGCTTAAACAGCTTAAAGAGATTTGCTACCGATGCTGGTCGGCTTTCAATCTCCGGGGCTTTGCCCGTGTGGATTTCCGGGTCGATCAGAATAATCAGCCCTATGTACTTGAAATCAATGCTAATCCATGTATTTCCCCTGATTCAGGATTCTATAATGCCGCCCTCCGAAGCGGATATACCTTTTCTCAGGTAGTGCAACGAATTGTCAACGACCGATGAAAACCGAACCGAAAAATGTGACTATCCGGTCTGAAGTCATTCCTTCAGATCCAATGGCTGTAGAAAATATCGTCAGTTCATCAGGCTTTTTCCGTCCTGATGAAGTACCGGTGGCAGTGGAGCTGGTAACCGAGCGCCTGGAGAAAGGCGCTGAAAGCGGGTACGAATTTGTGATTGCTGACGTTGATGGCCTGACCGTAGCCTATGCCTGTTTCGGGCTCATTCCTTGCACTCTCTTCAGTTACGACCTGTATTGGATCGCCACCCAAGAGGATTATCGCGGCCAGGGACTCGGAAAAATCGTTCTACGGGAAGTCGAGAAAGCTGTCGCAGCATCAGGTGGAAAAACGATTTACGTTGAAACCTCCTATCTTCCTAAATATGAACCTACACGAGCTTTCTATCTGAAGAATAATTACATCGAGAAAGCCAGGTTTGAGGATTTCTATAACGATGGTGACGATAAGGTTGTTTATATTAAGAGGTTGTAAACCCGTTGACTGATTAATTGATGTGCTGACGTGCTGATGTGCTGATGTGCTGATGTGCTGATGTGCTGATGAGAAGATGTGCTGATGTGCTGATGTGCTGATTATATGATAATCTAATACATTTAAAAATGGAAAAGAAGAATGATTTATTGGAGTTGACTTTTGAGTTTGCACTGGATATAATTGAGTATACTGAGCAACTTGAATCATTGAAGAAATACGTTTTGGCCAGACAGTTGATGAAATCGGGCACTTCTATTGGGGCCAATTCGCGTGAAGCTCAATCAGCCGAGAGTTTAATCGATTTTATTCACAAGTTAAAGATTGCAGCAAAAGAGAGCGAAGAAACCGAGTACTGGCTTCTTCTTTGCCAACACTCAAAAAACCACCCTGACCCTCAAGCACTTCTTGATGAAAACCTGCGAATCAAAAAACTATTATCATCCATCATCTCAACCTCCAAAAATAAACTAAAATCTTAACAATCAGCACATCAGCACATCATCTCATCAGCACATCTTCTCATCAGCACATCAGCACATCAATTAAAACTTTTCTGGCTTGATTTTCGTTAGAATGATAGAAAAAACCGGAGGAATTATGTGGTTAAAAATGATTTGTTCCACTATGCTGATATCGGGTTGCCTGTTTTCTTGCACACCAATAAAACAGGCCGCGCTAACAGTCAAACCCCAAAAGATTGAATTGGTTCCAAATGATCAGGATTCAACTGAATATGAACTGATCATCATTGATCCGGGGTTCCAGTCATGGTTCGATGGGAATCGTAAGCCTGTCTGGTATTATTCGAAGGATTATCTTGCCGTATGGAATTACCAGTATGTGGTAGCCTGGAATGCAAAAGTGCGGGACCCTCTTTTTACGCGAAACAGAGCTGACAATCCCTTTATTCTCGAAATTGATTACCGGCCCACTATTGATTACGGCCTCGATCTGAACTACAAGTTGTATCATTATTTTAAATATATTGAGGCAACCTGGGGTAAGATTTTGCCCTATTACCGCCATAATTGATTAAATTCCGGCCGAAAATCAAAACCTTATTATGACAAGTAAAGAACGACTTCTGGCGACCCTGAATCATCAGCAGCCCGACCGTGTTTGTGTTGATTTTGGAGCAACGCCGGTTACCGGCATTCATGTTTCCGTAATCAATAAATTATGGCAGAGAACGTTCGGTCACCACGATTACCGGGTAAAGGTTACCGAACCCTATCAGATGCTGGGCGAGATTGATCCGGGTTTGCGGGACGCATTGGGAATTGATGTAATTGGAACACCTGCACGGAAATCCCTTCTGGGAACCGATGAAGATGGCCAGTGGAAGCCATTCCGGCTGTTTGATGGCACGGAGGTCATGATCCATCATAATTTAAACTACACCATCGATCTTGAAAAAGGTGATTTACTGGTCTATCCGGAAGGGGATATGTCACTGCAACCCAGCGCCCGGATGCCGAAGAACGGCCTGTTTTTCGATACGATTATCCGTCAGGACCCGATAGATGACAACAACCTGAATGTTTCCGATAATACTGAAGAGTTTAAGTTGTTTTCGCCGGAGGATCTCAATTATTACCGGAACCGCAAACGTTATATCGACCGGAACCCTGAATATGGCAGCCTGATTGTAATCCCCGGAACAGCTTTTGGTGACATTGCGCTCGTGCCGGCACCGTTTATGAAGCATCCCAAAGGAATCCGGGATATTCAGGAATGGTATATATCACCCCTGATGCGGCGCGATTATGTTTATGCCATCTTTGAAAAACAGTGCGAAATTGCACTTCACAACATTGATACGCTGGCCTCTGTCATGGGCGACAGTGTTCATGTTGCCATGGTAAGCGGAACCGATTTCGGAACCCAGACGGGTACATTCATCTCCTGTGATACCTACCGGGATTTGTGGAAGCCCTTCTACAAAGAGGTTAACAAGCGTATCCATCAGAAAACCAACTGGAAAACATTTATCCACTCGTGCGGGGCGGTCAGAGATCTCATCCCGGATTTTATCGAATCCGGTTTTGATATCCTCAACCCCGTGCAGGTATCGGCCACTGGCATGGATGCCCGGGAACTGAAAAAAGAGTTTGGGAAAGACATTGTTTTCTGGGGCGGCGGTGTCGATACCCAGAAAACCTTGCCCTACGGCACACCCGAAGAGGTATACCGCGAAGTGAGGGAAAGGATCGATATTTTCAGTCCGGGCGGCGGATTCGTGTTTAATGCCGTACACAACATCCAGGGTAATGTTCCGGTTGAAAATGTAGAAGCGATGTTCAAAGCTATAAGGGATAGCCATTAGAGCACTGTTAAAAGATGTTAATTAGGCACCCTCCGTTTCGTCCGTAGTCCCTTAAATTGTATTTTTCCCACTACAAATGGCGAACGACAGATAGTTTTCTTTGAAACCTAACCTTTAAAAAGGAGGACATTGTGATTTTCCGAAACATTCTTATGAAACGCAGAAAATTGATTAGCAAAACATTAATGTTGCTAACCGGATTATTCAGCCTGTTGAATGCCGGCTATTCCCAAACCGCCGGAAGCTACATGACTTATGCTGAACTGACCAAATCGGTTAAAATCCTGGTTGATTCTTATAAGGATTTCGCCAAAGTTGAGTCGATCGGCAAATCGGCTGAAGGGCGCGACATATGGGTGATGACAATTGCCAAGGCAGGTACCGTGCCCGTTGCAGAACGTCCGGGGCTCCTGATCGCCGCCAACTTCGAGGGAGATCATCTGATCGGCAGCAGCCTGTCGCTCGAAATAGCCCGCTATCTTTTGAATGGCTACGCCACAGATGACGCCATAAAAACCAGTCTCGACAATCATGTGTTTTATATTATGCCCCGATTGAACCCCGATGGTGCTGAAACCATGTTTGCAAAGGTTAAAACCAGTAGTAAAACGAATTCCACCGCATTTGACGGCGATAACGATGGCAGGCTCGATGAAGATGGTCCGGAAGATCTGAATAACGACGGTCAGATTACCGTTATGCGCGTAAAAGATGTTAACGGCCTTTATCGTATCGATTCCGATGAACCGATGCTGATGAAAAAAGCAGATCCGGCAAAGGGTGAACGTGGCGAATACTCGATTTATCCTGAAGGTATTGATAATGATAAAGATGGATTTATCAATGAAGATCCTGCCGGCGGGACCGAGCTAAACCGGAATTTCATGCATGTTTATCCGTATTTCAAAGAAAATGCAGGCAGATATATGGTCAGTGAAAATGAGACCCGTGCAATAATCGAATGGATGCTGGCTCATAAGAACGTAGCGATGGTAATGACTTTTAGCGAAAGCGATAACCTGATTGTTCCACCCACTTCCCGCGGACAGTTCAGCTCTGATCGTCCGCTCGACCTGATCCAGTTTGCACAAGCCTCCATAGCAGAAGCTTCGCGTGTTGGAATGATTTCCGGTGGCGGTCGTGGAGGCCGTGGCGGCCGGTTCCAGATGGGAGATTTTCCCGGCGGCATGTTTCCAACAACTACCCAGCAGGAAACTTCAGGTCGCGCTCAGCGTCCTGCACAAACGGCAGCTACAACTGTGAATACTTCTGACCTTGAATATTTCAACAAGGCCAGCGAAAAATACAAGGAACTTACGGGTATTAAAACCCAACCGGCTCTGCGTAATCCCGAAGGGGCCTTTTTCCAGTACACCTATTTCCAACTAGGCCTTCCGTCATTCTCAACGCCGGGTTGGGGGTTAATCCTTCCGGCGGATAGCAGCAGAAGACAAGGCAGAGGCATGGGGCAGAGGCCGGGAGCAACTGATACTCCGGCAGCAGCAGGTGGAAATATAGCCGTCGGAGGCGGCGGTGGGCGGAACATGGGAGGAATGGGCTCTCAGGCCGGCGGCCAACAGGAAGCGCCCGCCCAGGTACCCGGTATTGATGCGCAGTATTATAAATACCTCACAACAGCCAATATCAACGGCTTTGTAAAATGGCAAACGGTTAATCACCCGGAATTTGGAGAAGTGGAAGTCGGCGGTTTTACCCCGACCGAAATATCCAACCCTCCGGCAGATAAGATTGCCGACCTTGGCACCAGCCATGCAAAATTCGCCCTTTATCTTTCAACCCTCTTTGCCGAAATAAAAGTGGCTAAAACAGAGGTTATCAATGAAGGCGGCGGTTTGTTCAGAATAAAAGCTGAAGTATCTAATGAAGGATTCCTGCCAACAGCCCTTCGTCAGGGCGTTCAGGCACGTTCGGTTAAACCGACAATGGTGCAGCTGGGAGTCAAACCTGAACAGATTATTTCAGGAAGCAATAAAACCAACTTCTTCCAGGCTCTTGATGGTTCTGGAAAACGTCAGAAATATGAATGGCTGATCAAAGGCAAAACCGGCGATCAGATCGAGCTCGAAGTGGTATCGCAGAAAGGCGGCACCGATATGGCTAAAATCACATTAAAATAAGGAGGATCAGCATAATGAAAACAAGAAAATATTTAATCGTTGGCGCAAGCCTGATGATCATCCTGCTGGCCCTTCTACCTGTAAATGTCAGCGCTCAGAAGTATTTTTCTGATCCGCAGTTTAAGGTAAAACTCGATTTTAACCGGTGGCATGATGTCAATGAATTATACAGCGATATGGGCCGTCTGGAAAAAGCTTTTCCAAAATTCCTGAAACTGCAAAGTATGGGAAAAAGCTTTGAAGGCCGCGATATCATGGTGATGACCATCAATAATCCTGAAACAGGTCCTGAAATGTCAAAAGCCGCTATGTACGTGGATGCCAATATCCATGGAAACGAAATTCAGGGCGGTGAGGTGTGTTTGTATACCATCTGGTACCTGATGGAGAATTATGGCAAGATCGAGGAAGTGACGCGGCTGGTTAATGAACGTGTTTTCTATATCGTTCCTACCGTTAACCCCGATGGCCGCCAGTATTTTATGGAATCCGACGGCAGAAATGCCAGGTCGGGACACGTTCCGGTAGATGATGATAATGATGGCCTTTACGATGAAGACGGGCCGAACGATCTGAACGGAAACGGCATCATCGAAGGCATCAGGAAATACGTTCCGGGCCAGGGAAACTACCGCATCAGCGCAATTGATAAACGGATGATGGAACCGGTTCCATTTGGAGAGAAAGGGGATTATATCCTTTTGGGTGATGAAGGTATCGATGATGATGGTGATGGAAGGGTTAACGAAGATGGACCTGGCAGTTACGATGGTAACCGCAACTGGGCCGTTGACTGGCAGCCGAATTATGTTCAGAGCGGTGCTATGGATTATCCTTTCCAGCTGCCTGAAGCACGTGCGGAAAATGCATTTCTGCTGGCTCATCCAAATATTGCCGGAGTGCAGGCTTACCACAATTCCGGCGGAATGATTCTTCGCGGACCGGGGGCAGAATCTTTGGGTGAATACCCGGCCTCTGATCTCAGAGCCTATGATGAACTGGGTAAAAACGGTGAGCGTATCCTGCCGTTTTACAGGTATTTAGTAATTTGGAGCGGTCTGTATACCGTGCATGGCGGATTTATCGACTGGACCAGTGAAGGCTTGGGAATTATCTCTTTCTCCAATGAACTCTGGAACAATTCACAGTATTTTACCAGCACCAACCTGCAAAAACAGGCCGAAGACCCGAACAGTCCGATTTCCGGAAGCAAGGGCCGTTACTTCTTCGATGACAAACTCGAATTTGGCGATCAGTTTGTGGAATGGAAAGAATTCGATCATCCGCAGTACGGAAAAGTTGAAATCGGCGGGGAATGGAAGAAATTCATGGGCCGCGTACCACCTCGTTTCATGAACGAAGAGCTTTGCCACCGGAACATGGCTTTCTCTCTTTATCAGGCCGATGAGATGCCAAAAATGGAGATCGGCGAAACCATGGTTAAAAAGATTGGAGATAACGTTTATCGGGTATGGGTTGATTTCACCAATAAAAAGGTGGCACCAACCATCACAGGTAAAGCCGCTCAAAACAATGTTGTTCGTCCCGACCTGATCACTTTCGATGGCAAATCAGAAATCATCTCAGCCAGCTGGATCAGTAACAAAGAGACCTTTGATTACCTGAATCCCATCACCGAACTGATCGACCAGAAACAACTGAATCGCCTGATCATTCGTAACGGCCACCCGGGTAAAACCACCCGCACACTGCAGTACTTCATAAAAGGTTCAGGCAATGTGACCATAACCTATGACAGCGTTAAGGGCGGAAAAGTCAGCAAGACGGTACAGGTGAACTGACCTCCACTTGTAGAGACGGATGATCATCCGTCTCTACAACAAGGAGCCCTGAATCAGATAGAATAATAAATGAAAGCAATTAAGCAAGACAAAATAGTCATCTTCGGTGCCGGAAAAATTGGCAGGTCGTTCATCGGCCAACTTTTTAGCCTGGGAGGTTATGAGGTGGTTTTTGTTGATGTTTACAAACGGATCATTGACGAATTAAACAAACGAAGAAACTATAATGTAATCATAAAATCAGAAAAAGAAGAGGTTATAAATATTACGAATGTAAGAGGAGTTTTTGCTGATGATGAGCCATCGGTTGCATTTGAAGTAGCTACTGCCGGCATAGTGGCTGTTTCAGTTGGCTTAAATGGATTAAATAAAATATTTCCGGCTTTGGCAAAAGGATTAGTTGAAAGATATGAAATAGATAACCATTCATCTTTAGATATCATTATAGCCGAAAACATGCGTGATGCCGATGCATTTTTTCGCGAAGAAATGAAGAAACTTATGCCTCCCGGATACCCTTTTGACCGGTTGGTTGGTCTGGTTGAAACCAGCATTGGCAAGATGGTTCCTATCATGCTGAAAAAAGACATGGAAGCAGATATATTACAAGTTTTCGCCGAACCCTATAATACCCTGATTCTGGATAAGAAAGCATTTAAGAATCCGATACCCCGGATTGCGGGTTTATCGCCAAAAGAAAACATGAAAGCATGGGTCGACTGCAAATTGTTTATCCATAATTTAGGACATGCGGCAGCCGCATACATTGGGTACCTGTTTAATCCTGATTTTGTCTATCTGCATGAAGCACTTGCTGTCCCAAAAGTGCATGATTACGTCAGGAACACAATGCTGCAATCCGCCGATATATTAATGAAGAAATACCCCGGTGAATTTTCAAAGGAAGATTTAACTGAGCATATAAACGATTTACTGTCGCGTTTCCAAAACAAGGCGCTGGGAGATACCATTTTCAGGGTTGGTTGCGATTTAATGCGTAAACTGGGACCTGAGGATCGTATGGCAGGTGCCATAAAAACAGCAATTGTTTTTAAACTTCCATACCATAAAATATTATTTGCCCTGGTTTGTGGGTTTCATTTCAGGGCAACCGATGAATACGGTAACATGCTGCCTCAGGATACAGAATTCGCCGGGATTTGCGAAAAAGGTGTTAACCATGTATTGGCAACAATTTGTGGTTTTGATCAAATCCAAAACAGCCGTTTATTCGAGGAAGCCCAGGCGATTGACATGCATAAAATTGAACCATGTATCCGGTAAACAAAATCAGATTATTTCTTTTCGCTCTACTGGCAGCGAATGGTATTCAGGCTCAGGATCTTGAGACTCTTTGGCAAGATGAAAAGATTAACTCCATCAACCGAGAACCCATGCACGCCACCTATTTCGCGTTTGAAAACCGAGATCTGGCAGCTATGGGCATAAAGGAGCATTCCAACAGTTTTCTGTCACTCAATGGCATCTGGAAATTCAAATGGGTAGAAAAACCAGCCGACAAGCCGAAAGATTTTTTCAATTTAACATACGATGATTCCTCATGGGATTTATTTGAGGTACCCGGAATCTGGGAAGTCAATGGATACGGCGATCCCATTTATACCAACACCGGTTATGAATTCAGCTACCTGATGGACCCGGCACCCCCAAAAGTCCCGACCGGGTACAATCCGGTTGGCTCTTATCGCCGGACTATCACCATTCCCGATACATGGAAAGGTAAAGAGGTGTATATTCAGTTTGGTGCGGTTCGTTCCAATCTCTTCGTATGGGTCAATGGTAAATTTGTTGGATACAGTGAGGACAGCAAGCTGCCTGCCGAGTTTAACCTCACCAAATTTGTTAAACCCGGTCAAAACCTCATCGCTTTTCAATCTATGCGCTGGTGCGACGGAAATTACCTGGAATGCCAGGATATGTGGCGGATTACAGGCGTTTCACGCGATGTCTATATGTATGCCCGGTATCCGAAACACATCCGCGACATTGAAGTCATTCCCGATCTGGATGCTGAATATAAAAACGGATCCGTGAATATTTCGTATGAAGTAACCGGAAAAGCCAAAGGGTATAGTGTCAGATTTGAATTGATCGAAGTCGGCAAATCGATTCTTACACAGGAATTCAAGCCTGTCCAGAGCATCAATAAGTTCACCCTCAACATTGAAAATCCGGCCAAATGGACCGCCGAAACGCCAAATCTCTATACCCTGATCACTACTCTGACGGATAATAAAGGCAATCTGATCGAGGTGATTCCGCAGACAGTCGGATTCCGGAAGGTCGAAATAAAAAATGCTCAGCTGCTCATCAATGGAAAACCGATCCTGATTAAAGGGGTTAACCGTCATGAAATGGATCCGTTAACCGCTACCTGGGTGAGCAGGGAAAGAATGGAACAAGATATTCGGATTTTCAAAGAACTTAATATCAACGCATTGCGCACCTGTCACTACCCCAACGATCCCTATATTTTCGAATTGTGCAACAAATATGGAATCTACGTCATAGGAGAAGCAGATATCGAATCTCATGGAATGGGTTATGGCAAAGAGTCTCTTGCGAAATTCCCAAGCTGGTATCAGGCTCATTTCGAACGGTTCTCGAGAATGATCGAACGCGACAAAAACCAACCTGCCATCATCATCTGGTCGATGGGCAACGAGGCCGGTGATGGAGTCAATTTTGAGCAGATGTATGCCTGGGGAAAGAAACGTGACACCTCACGGCCGATCCAGTACGAACGGGCAGGCTTATCGGCCCATACTGATATCTATTGCCCGATGTATGATGCTCCCTGGGATCTGGAAAAATATGCAGCCAGCAACCCCACCCGGCCGCTTATTCAGTGTGAGTATGCCCATGCAATGGGCAATTCGGAAGGGGGATTCAAGGAATACTGGGATATCTATCGCAAATATCCGGTTCTGCAGGGTGGTTTTATCTGGGATTTTGTGGATCAGGGCCTTCGGAAATATAATGAAAGGGGAGATATGTTCTATGCCTACGGCGGTGATTACGGCAAAGATCTTCCATCGGATAATAATTTCCTGAATAACGGTGTCGTCAGTCCCGACAGGAAGTTCAATCCCCATGCCTATGAGGTCAGAAAATGCTATCAGAACATCCTCTCTACGATGAAAACCCCGGCCATCGGAACGATCAGCGTTTTCAACGAAAACTTCTATATCGATTTAAAGAACTATTTCCTTGAATGGCAATTAGTTGCAGATGGTAAAACTATTCAGACCGGAGTTTATGACGAACTGAAGGCAGAACCGCAAAAAGCACAGGAAATCAGGCTGGGATATACGGTTCCCGAAAAAGCGAAGGAAGTTTTCCTGAATCTGACTTTCAAACTGAAAATAAAGACTGGCTTATTGCCGGCAGGTCAGGAAGTGGCCTGGGAACAACTGCCAGTGAAAGAGGCAGCGATTCCATCGGTTAAGCTTGCCCAAACTGCTGAACCCGTGAATTACACCGAATCCGTTAACCATCTGATTATCAATGGAACCTTTACGCAGGTGATTTTCGATGAAACAACCGGGTTCCTTACACAGATCACTCATCACGGGTTAAATATTATAAAAGACGGCGAAGCCCTGAAACCAAATTTCTGGCGCGCCCCGACTGATAATGATTATGGTGCCGGACGGCAGAGAAAACTCATTGCGTGGAAGAAATCTACTCAAAAGCAAGATCTGAAATCATTCAAGGTCGACCGGAAGGAGAACAATGTGCTGGTTACCGCAGTTTATGCATTGCCTGAAGTTTCGTCAATGCTGACTCTTCAATATGAAGTGAACGCGAATGGACAAATCCTGGTTGATCAGAAACTCGAGGTGGATAAATCTGCCGATGTTAAGAAGATGCCGGTGCCGCTCCGGTTTGGTATGCAAATGACCCTCCCCGTGCAGTTTGATCAGATCCGTTATTACGGCCGGGGCCCCTGGGAGAATTATTGGGACCGCAAATACAGCAGCCCGGTGGGATTATACGAACAAACCGTCAGTGAGCAGTTCTACCCGTATGTCCGCCCGCAGGAAACCGGAAATAAAACTGATATCCGCTGGTGGCAATTATCCGACCGTGATGGCAGGGGATTAAAGATTACATCAGATATCCTATTCAATGCCAGCGCTTTGCATTTCACAACCGATGACCTCGATGACGGTGACAGAAAAGATCAGCAACATTCGGGTGAACTTAGAGAGCGCCGATTGACGACCCTTAATATAGATCTTCAGCAGATGGGCCTGGGTTGCATCGACAGTTGGGGAAGCTGGCCGCTCAAGGAGTATCAGATTGAGTATAAAGATTATGAATTCAGGTTCTTATTGACTCCGGTGGTTAAGTTTTAATACCACCTGAAGACTTTCAGCCCTGCCGTAAAAAACAGTGCTCCTACAGCGGTTAGTACAATAATCGGCCGGGCAACCTGGATCAGGCCGGCGCCTTCTATGAAAATGCTCCTCACCCCGTCGGCCAGCATGGTCAATGGCAGCAGCTGTATCACAGGAATAGCCCAGTCGGGAAAGTTATGGTAGCTAAAGAAAATTCCCGAAAGAATCATCATCGGAAAAACGATGGCATTGATAAATCCGTTTCCGACTTCCGTATTGGCGGTTCTTGATGAAACAAAGACAGCCAGTCCCGCAAATGAAAAATTACCGGCTAAAAAGATCAGTAAGAGAGCGGGAAGACTGACATGAATGTTGATTCCAAAGACCAGCCAGGCAAACAGAACCAGAAACAGCGATTCAACGGTATTCATCCCGATCCTGACGGTAATCATGGACATCAGGAAATACGATTATTCATGAAGATGCCTCCCTGTTAGTTCGGTAAACAGGTCATCGAGGGTTCGTTTAAGAGGTACTGTTACCATAACCGGTTCATGACCCGGACCTACGCCAAAAAGCTCATTGATAGTACCTTCTTTCAGGATAATCCCCTGGTCCATGATAACGATATGATCGCACAACTGTTCAGCCTCCTCCATATAATGAGTGGTAAGAACGAGTGAAGTATTCATTTTTCCTGAAGGCACAGGCCAATTTCACGATGCAGCTCGGCCGAATGATGTTTCCAGGTTTTCCCCAGTACCAGGATTTCTCCCGAATCCGGCTTCTGAATACCCTCAATCATCTCCACCAGGGTGGTTTTACCGGCCCCGTTCGGACCCAGAATGGCCACAAAATTCCCGGATTGTATCTGTAAATCAACTCCTTTAACAGCCTGAACTGTTTTAAATGATTTGAATACTCTTTTTACCTCGATGGAAGGTTGACCCAACATATTTATTTCTTTTGAACGCGTTCCATGATAAAATTAATCCGCTCACGGGTACTCCCCTACAATAAATATCCCACAAGCACCTGGTTGGTGGTGAACCGGGTTAAGACTGCCGTTCCGAGAGGTGCTTCAAACTGATAGCGGAAAATCAAATCACCAATGCGGACACCGGCAAAAAATCCGGCTGATTCCTTGTAATGATACAACAGCCCGGCCTGAAAATTCTCGTTAATGGTAGCCCTCAGATTGATCTGGAAGCCGAATCCGCTTTGACCGTTGTATTTCAATAACACCGATGGCTCAAGGGTAACATTCCGGCTCAAGGCAGGAGTAATTCCGCCATACAGGTAAAAACTTCTCGCTAGATAAGGGTTTTCATAAAAATTACCCGCGGTCTGAAAACTCAGCTCACCAAAGGAAACTGCTGAATTAAACAGTTGAACCACGGAAAATCCTGCAAACAACTTATCTGAAAAATAGTGAACTCCGGCATTAACATCAATAAAGTGCAGGACCTCTTTACTGTCCCCATCGATCAAGGGATCAGGATCGTTACCGTCAGGAGGAATAAATCCCGATTTATTGATGATATATTGCTGGTACAGAGGAGCCAGACCAAAGGACAACCGACCGCTGCCAAGATATATATGATAAGCATAATCAATATGTATGCCTACCTGGCTGATGGCTCCGTATTTTACATTGAACACTCCTCCGCCAATGCCTACATTTCCAAAAGCATTCTCGCCTTTATTGACAAACCCGCGCGGGTTGAAGTGCTGTTTTTTAGCATTCAAGCTGGTATGCCAGGTAGCTGACTGCCAGGCCGGGGCACCTTTAATGCCAAGCCATTGCTGACGGGCCGCGATACTCAGAGGCGCCCTTGTTGCAGTACCCGCAATTGCCGGATTGGTAAGGAATGGATTGATCAGGAACTGGTCCGCCAAAGGGGATACCTGGGCCTGAATCGTGCCAGCGAGGCAGGCGAAGAAGAGGAGAAGATATGTTCGTTTAAGTATCAAGATCGGTTGTCGGTTATCAGTTGTGGGTTGTGGGACTCGGAGTAGCGTCAAGGGGTCCCGCCTTCGCCGGGATGACAATAGCACTTGCAGGCTCACTTGAATCTTCAACCTCAGAATTCAGAATTCTAAATTCGAATCTAGAGTCCACTCCGAAAAGTCGGAGCACTGTTAATAACTTGGTTGATAAATAAATACGTTCCACGTGGAACATAAGTTACTGATTATTAGGCTGATTCAATTAAAATCCGTAGCTTTATCCTATAGACA
>JBBAAF010000069.1:0-19708 GCA_041658425.1 Bacteroidales bacterium
ATGCGGCCTTCAAAAGAGTAGCCTGGGTGTTCCATTTGAGGTCGTTTCTGAATTCAAGGCGGTCACCGGCTGATCCTGCGGCCAGGCTGATGTATTGTGTCATTTCGGAACCATCCTTTGTCCGAACCACACATAGAGATATCCGGGCAGGTCCATTTTCGGCAATCGTAATTTCAGGCTGATTAAAATATCCTCTTGGAGCCTTTGTTACAGCATCAAACATGATTTCCCAGGCTGGCCATGAAACTGATTTATCATCAAGCAATTCCAGCCGGAGCTGGGCTTTCAGCATCTCCCGGCAATTCAACAATAGCTTCCACCAGGTCTTCCCGATCGATTGAGAGCGGGTTATAGATAACCAACGAAATGCCTCCGGAATACTGGTGCCGGTGAGGTATAACATCCGTTTCCGTGGGGAGAGGTAAGCAGTTCCCCATTAAACTGAGGAAGCTTATCAAGCTGTGCGGCAGTCATCCAACCTTATAGTGGTCGGTCAGTATCCACGCCACCAGTCCGTGCGGCAGGAAAGGCTTAAGCCGGGCGATGAGCCGCTGATCGAAGCGGCCGACAATATACCGGAAATGCGGGTTTTTCTTCCGGATGATTTTTTCGATGGTACGGGCAAGAACCATAGGATCGGATCCTCCCTGTTCATCTTTCTCTATTATGGCAACGGCTTTTCGGAAATGTTTATCGTAATCGCTCCCTTTAGAATCCTTTGCAGTAAAAACGCGATTTGAGGTAAAACCCGTTTTGAAATCTCCCGGATTAACAACCACTACATTGATATTGAATGGCTTGACCTCCATGGATAGAGCCTCACTGAAACCTTCCACCGCAAATTTGGCGGCCGAATAGTGTCCCTGGAAAGGCAATCCCATGAGTCCACCGATCGAGCTGATATTGATAATCTTACCGGATTTTTTTGCCCGCATAAAGGGAAGTACGGCGCGAACCACCCTGGCCATACCGAAGAAATTGGTACCGAACTGTTTTTTGGTTTCTAATTCGGAAAAATTTTCCAATGCACCCCCGATGCCAATCCCTGCATTGTTAATAAGAACATCGATTTTCCCTTCTGCGGCAATAACCTCATTTACAGCAGCTATAACGGATTGCTCATCCGTAACATCCATTCCAATGACTTTGTAGGGAAACTTTTCTCCGGAAGGTTTACGGCTGGTGCCATACACAGTGTAACCCGTTTCAGAAAGGTTTCCGGCACAAGCTTTACCCAATCCGGATGAGACCCCGGTAATAAATACAACCTTTGCCATAGATTTGAGAAACAGAATCTTTAAAGAATCCCCAACATTTTGGATAGTTTATGGATGTTTTCCACGGCCCTGTCTATCTGTTCGTGTGTATGGGTAGCGATTAAGGAGAACCTGATCAGGGTATCATTTTTCGGAACAGCAGGAGGCACCACCGGATTAACAAATATCCCGGCTTCAAGGAGCAATTTCGTAAGGATGAGAGATTTATCTATATCACCGATACGAAGGGGAATGATCGGACTCTCGGCCAACCCGGTATTAAACCCGAGCTGGTTGAATGCATTGAGAGAATAGTGAGTATTGTCCCAAAGCTGTGCTATGCGTTCCGGTTCGGACTTCATCACTTCGAGCGAAGCCAATACGGTTGCCGTTGAAGCCGGAGTCATGGACGCACTGAAAATCAGCTCTCTGGAATTATGTTTAAGGTAGTTAATCATATCAAAATCGCCGGCAATGAACCCTCCCAATGATGCAAACGATTTGCTGAAGGTACCCATGATCACATCCACTTTATCGGTTACCCCGAAATGATCTGCCGTTCCACAGCCATTTTTTCCCAGAACTCCCATGGAATGAGCATCATCGACCATAACTGAGGCATTGTATTTCTCAGCCAGTTCAACGATTTCTGGAAGGTGGGCTATATCTCCCTCCATACTGAAAATCCCGTCGATGACAATGAATTTCAATTTTCCATGGGGACATACCTTGAGCCTTTTCTTCAAGGAATCCATGTCATTGTGCGCATATTTCACCGTTTTGGCAAATGACAGCCGCGCTCCCTCAATAATTGAAGCATGGTCGAGTGCATCAAGCAAAATAAAGTCGCCGCGTTGCGGAATACAGGACAGAACTCCCAGATTAGCCTGAAATCCAGTACTGTAACATAATGCTGCTTCTTTCCCGACAAATTCGGCCAGCTTGTTTTCCAACTCGATATGGATATCAAGGGTTCCGTTCAGAAACCTCGATCCGGCACACCCGGTTCCATATTTCCTGGTTGCCTGCACAGCTGCTTCAATGATTTTTGGATGGTTTGTGAGGCCCAGATAGCTATTGGAGCCAAACATCAGAACTTTTTTCCCGTTGATGATTACTTCTGTATCCTGCTCGGATTCAATCACCCGGAAGTACGGATAAACACCAGCCGCTTGGGCCTTTTGGGGTGCATCGTACTTTTTTAGTCGGTCTTGTAGTATGCCCATAAGGGGCAATATTAATTCTTTTCTTAATTAGATTTATTACCTGACTCCAGAATTTCGATAAAGATCAGTATATATACCGATCAGTTTAGCGAGAATTTTGTGCTCGTCAAATTGTTCAAGCAGTTGTCTGGATATTTTGCGGGCCGTGTCTCGAAAATCCTTATCATTCATCAGCTTACGAACAATTTGAACAAACTCCATCGTTGTTGCGGCCTTGATGTAATGATTCTCATAAAGCAGCCTATATTCTGGCAGATCCCTGAAAACAACGGGTAAACCAGCAGCAGCTGCTTCCAGTGGAGCCATCGGGCAATTTTCCTGGTAGGATGGAAAAATAAGTGTATCAGATGCGGCATAAACAAAAGGCATATCAGACAATTCAAACATACCGGGAAAAGTAATGTTTGATGGTGCCTGAGCGATGCGATTATTTATCCGGACCACACCCTCGGTTAATGCCCCGAAAGGCCGGCCGCCAGCCCATACAAACTTTGCGCCGGGGATTTCTGTGGCAACATCAAGAAAATCTTCCACTCCTTTGCGGCCTTCCAGCTGGCCAACTCCCAGAACGACATAATCACCATCATTCAACCCGAGCATCTCGCGCCCTTTTTTCCGGTTTTCAACAGAGCTTTTCCAGAAATCGATTGGTATAGGATTGTAAATCTTTACGATACGGGTTTTAGCATGAAGATCGAGTATGGCCGATTCAACCATTGGAGACAGTGCAATACACACATCAGCATAAGAATAGACCTGGCGAAAGTACCACTTGATGAAAGGCATCAGCAATTGCCATCCGGGTATTGACCCCTTGGCTGAATCAGGAATGACATGCACCGTCAGAATCCGCCGTCCTTTATATCCTAGCCCCCAAAGAAAATAGAGCAATCCATAAGAATGAGCATGATAGATATCACCTCTGCCCTTACCGTTTACTACCACTTCAATATCACTGCTTTTCCTGAGCAGGTCAATCATCTGGACAAATACCGTATTCACCCCATTGCCCTTAACTACCTTGGCTACTTCAGATACTACATGAACCTTCATACCTTATTCCAATAAAAATTGCGCCTTCCCCATTTGTAATTCCTTCATTTTCATGCCCAAGATACGAATATTTCTGCCAAGGATTCCAGAATCCATCACATTATCCCTGATTATCACACCTTTGCAAGATTCGAGTGAAGCTGAAAATTTCCGTGGATGCCAAGGTTGATACCTATGGCTTAGTGTCAGGTTATTGCCCGTAAAGGTCAAATTGTCAATTGCACAGCGCCGGGGATTATTGACTGTTGTGTTCGACTCATAATAATAGACCTTCTCAATGCAATGGTCGGGCCAGAAATCGTAACGGCCTTTGGGAAAGAAAACTACCGTATTCTCTTTACCCATGCATGCTTCCAGCGCCTTTTGAACAAAAGGAACTGCATTGATCCGGGAATACGGAGCCAGGCCCAGATCCGTAATGCGGATGGTGTCGTACGCAAGGATAGTAGGCAGTAGGCAGTAGGCAATGGGCAGTGGGCAGTGGCAGTAGCAGCAGCAATAGAGAGCCAGAAGAATAGTAGTAAATTCATGAAAGTTGTTTTATAATAATACGTTAATCACAAGCCTTTCTCATAGCCATCAGATTCTCAGCCGGGGTATTAACAGTGATCTCGCATCCTCCGGAGAGCATAAACCGGTGGCCCCGCTCTTTGGCTATCAGATTTTTTGATCGATCAAAAACCTCTCTGGCACTGAGATTCTGTATCTCAACCGGATTAATATTACCACATCTCACCACATTGGGGCCAAATTGGTGGTAAGCCTCCTCCATGTCAACCATATAGTCCAGATCGAAAATATCCAGTTGGAGTTTTGGCAATGACGGCCATAAATGCGTGGTATTACCGCAGATATGAAATTTCACCCAGGCACCCAGCGAATGAAGGTAATCAACCAGCTGGCGGTGCCGGCTGAAAACGAAAGTATTATATAAATCCAGATCGATCTGGGAACAGATGGCATCACCCACCCCGATCAGATCGCATCCTGCAGCTACCTGTTCCCGGGCAAAATCCATGGCTGTATCGAGGCATTTATCGAGCAGCAGGTGAGCTGACGCGGGATCCATCATCAGCATAATGAGCATTTCAGTAACTCCGGCCAGATCGCAAGCCTCTGCCAAAGGTCCCTCCACCCAGCCCATCACCGGGACCTTCTCCTTCAGGATCTCCTTGTAATAGCGCGCCCCGTTGATGCGATCCAGCGTACGGCCGGATAGTAATACATCAGGTTTCTTCAGAGCAATAATATCTTCCGGAGTATTGATCATCAGTTTATTACACTTGGGAACCCCTTCCGGGACAAACTCAACCGGAGCTCCAAAGGCTGCTGTTTCGCGATAGGGATCGGAAATCAGGCTAACCATATCGAAATCGAATTGATGAAGGCACTTGATATTCGACTCCACCAGAACACGATAGTCTGAGGCCAGTTCGCCATAATTATGGCCATTGAACCGGGCGGCGAAGTGCATCAGGATGGGGTAAAACAAAACCCGGCCGGGCTTCCCGTTACCAACCAATCGGAGAAATTCTTCCTTGCGGGTCATAGGGCAATTTACGGTTATGGGTTTTTTATCGATTGATAAATGTCTGATATTTTTTTCGATTGTGAAGTGAGTGATTGATTGGATGATGCCATGGCATTCTCAATTCCCGTACAGAGTTGCTCTGCAGTTTTGAGATAAAGCCGGTCGACCGCTTCCTGTGAATGACCAGGTAAGGGTTGCATTTTACCTTCTTCCAGGAGCTTTCTGCGCCCGAAGGCAGCGGCAAATGCCTCGAATGCCAACCGGGCATGAGCGGCTTCGTAACAATCCCCCAGCCCACTGTCTGTTAATTGGTTATAAAAGTCAAACTGCCGGATCATCCGATTTTTCAATTCTTCGGAACCGGCTGATGTATCCGAGACTGATTGGAGAAAATCGCGGGTAACAGTAGTCTGAGGAAAGGATAGTGCGGCAGTCCGATGATCCGCTTTGGTGTTCCCGAATAGGATGATTATGGAAACGTTATCGGGCAATTGATCATAGGGTAAGAAAACCGATGTTTTATTGAAGGATCTCCATTTCTTTCCATTGATCTCTACAGAGGTGATCTCTCCTGATCCCTGTGCCGACAGCCAGAGTTTCTTATTACCAAACCTCACAGGATCCAATTGTTGTATCTCGGTGATTCCCTCAGGGATATGAGGAATCAGCGTTAATCCGTCGGCCCGGTACAGATATTCAAACAGGCCGCGGATCAGGGCAGCGGGGATGGCGAACGCATCATAGGTAACATTGTAGGGTTGATCAGGCTGATATACATCACTTCCGAACCGGATCAGCGGATTATCCATGCGGAAATTCTCTGCGAAAGACAGTATCTGCTTCATGGATTGACGCAGATCCTCATATTTGCCCAACCGTGAATAGGCCATCATCATACGGCCTTCGCAGGTTGACCAATGGCCTCCGTTCACCCACGTGCCGAATTTCCAGATGCCGGTTTCTCCTTCATACATGTCGTCATAGGCCGGATAATTGGGAATAATCAGCTTAAAGGGCCGGAGTCCAGGTATCGCGGCGATTTTAGAATAGATGGTTTCTGCCTGGAGATCATCAATCACCCGGAAAGCTATGGCATCCTGATTGGGAGTGGTCTCAAAATAACCGTGACTGGGTGCTCCATACACACCATGCAAGGTACCATCGGGATCAATGGATCGGAGGAAGTACCCTTCCGGGGTCATCAAGCGGGGCAATCCTTTCCGGGCAAGATCACGAATCATAGAATAGTGTTCAGCCTGAGTTTTCCTGCCTGCCAGCTTTTCCACCTCAATCAACCGGTCGAGAGCGGCAATAAAGGTTATAGAAAGCTCGGCCAGGTAAGCCTGGCCATAAGAGCCATCTGGCTTATGCCATCCGGCATAGCTGGGTGCCAGCAAATTACCAGCGGGACCCGCCAGGAACAGGTTATTGTTCGTGTCACGGCGGGTATCGATAAAATTCGCCGACCGTTCAAGCATGGGTAGATAATGGTCAATGGCCTTTTTATCACGGCTGATCAGCAAAAGCTCCGATTGCATGAGCAGCCCGGCCGCGGTAAATCCCACACCCCAGTCATGAATATGGATCCGGCCATCTCCCTGCTTATACATGATCCATCCGGGCCGGGCACAATCGCAAAGGCAGCCGTCAGGGGCCTGCCAGTCATTGGCCCCGATACGCTTTCCGTCACCCATCTGATCAAACCAGAAATCCTGTGCGTTCTGTAAAAAAGTTAGATAGGGTTCCTGATAAAATAGCAAAGCACAATAAGTGGTCCCATAACTGTTCTGAATCCACCAGGCATCCCAGGTGGGACCCTCAACCAAGCTGTTGAGAGACGATGAGTATAACATGGAGATATTCGGCAAAACCGGATCCGGATCAAAAAACCGCCTCGCCTTCTCGAGAAGTTCAAGGTATTCGACATCTCCCTTTCCGCGGTAATGTTTTCCCACAAATTCATCCGCAGTCAAAACGCTAACGAAAACAGGTTGTAATAACCAACAGATTAACAGAATCCTGGAGTTCATTATTTTTTAATTATTCCTTAACGAGGATCAGTTTATCAACCGGTGGTAGTTTTGGAAAAGGATTATGTGGTTCGGTCTGATACCAGTAAGCCACCGAAGCCATATCATCCTGCAATGGCAGATACCGGCCTTCGCTCTGCCAGCCGAGCAATTGAATGGTTATTTTCAGATCCCGATCGAACCGCACGGGATCCATGATGTGCCACCGGTACTCACCGAACCGCCTTTGCTGCGACTTATTTGCCGGATCTTTTATGAAATGAAAACCGGTATAGGGTGTGCTGAAATCGGTGTAATGATATTTCCCCAGACTGTCAGTATGCTCCTCAAATCCATAGGATCCATTAAAGTAATCTTCATCGCCGGTTCCGCAGATGGTAGGGAATCTGGAATCCCCATCAAGATAAAATTTCACCTCACCCTCGCCCCACCAGCCAGGGCTATTGGCCCCGTGAGTGATATAAGTACCCACATAGTGGCCCTTGCCTTTGATTCCATCCACTATGGTATAGTCTTCTTTATACGGGGTTGGGTTAACCCTGCGGAACTGGGCATGAAAACTGGCCGAATGCGCATCAACCTCAGTTTCGGAGTAATCTACCTGGTAATAGAGGATCAACCGGCCGGCCGACTTGTTTTCCATGGTGATTTTGCATTTTTTGTGAAAGGGCATCGGCCAGTAGCAGTTGAATCCGTTCTGAGGATTCACGCATACCGCCAATGAATTGATCTGAGGCTCATTGCCCCAACCCCAGCCGGAACAGAAGAAGTCGCCGACCGGGACTTCCACCGACGGCTCCGCTTCATCGTCCCAATAAATCCGGAAAATGGCCAGCCTGTAGTCTCCGGTGGGGGTCATCCAGATATGATTGATGATTCCGGGACCGGTAATTTCAGCCATGGTAAAGGTAGTACCCGGCTCAATCCTGACGTAAGGATTTACTTTCCACCCCTGGCCCAGCTCGCGGGCAGCATGGGCGGCACTGCCTTTTTCGAGTGTCGTCATCCCACCCTGGCCTTTGCCGCCAGTAAGGTTCTCAGGGCTGACCGACCGGGATTTGGCATTCGACAATTGGTAGAGGTTTCCGATTCCGTTTTGAATCAGCGGGGTCTGCGATAACAGGAGTCCCGGAAGGGCGACGAACAATGATATTAAGATTCTGGTTTTCATAGCTTTATAGATTTAATGGTTAGAGGTTAGAGGTTAATGGGTTCACGGTAGAGGACGCAAAGGTTTATTGCAAAGATCGCAGAGAAAAATACTAATAATCTTAATGCTTTACGTAGATGGCCTTATCTTATGTGAGTTTCAGTTCGATTCTTACGATTTCCGATTGGGTGCCGATCCGGATCGGAGCCCCCCAGAGGCCCAGTCCGGAAGAGACATAATAGTGTGTATTCCCGGTCTTTTGATATCCGTAAGCTAACTGATGAATTTTCCTGACGAGTAAATTCAGCGGGAAGATCTGTCCGTTATGGGTATGGCCTGAGAGCTGCAGATCGATATTATTTTTCAGGGCATCCCCCAGCCGGGCCGGGTTGTGATCCAGCAGGATCAAGGGCAGGTTCCTGTTGATGCCTGCGAGGATTATGTCCAATGGTTTGCGGCGGTGCTGAGAGATGTCATCCCGGCCAATCAGAACAAACCGGTTGTCAATAGTCACGGCCGTATCGCGCAGCAGGGTAATGCCCGACCTCTCATAGAAATCAACGGCTTTGAATACATTTCCGTAGTATTCATGATTGCCAAAAATGCCATAAACACCATATCGGGCTTTCAGATTCCGCAGCTCCTCGTCCATCTTTTGTGCTTCAACTGAACGAATGCTGTGATCGAGCAGGTCACCGGCGAATAAAATGATATCAGCGTTTTGCCGGTTCAGCAGCTCAACATATTTCTTAAGGCGATTTTTCCGGATGATATGGCCCAGGTGAACATCACTGGCAACTGCAATGGTTAGCGAGCCGGCCGGCCCGGTACCTTTCGGAATCTCCAGATTCAATTGCTTCACATCAGGATGCCGAAACCGGTAATTTCCGATTAGTGAGAATACGGTAAAAAGCCCGAGAACCGATAACAGGGAGATGAGTTTCACCTGCTGATAATTGGCATAAACCCAATCAGGATAAAACTTCAAAAAGTGGTTAGAAACCCTTAGGATATCAATGAACAGGGCTGCCAGTATAAAATATAGCAAGCCGATAACCCAAAAGGCCCCGATGTTCTCCAACACGGCAACCAACCCAAGCGGCAGTTTGTTTCCGAAGGCCATCGCAACGAAGAGCGACAGTGAACTAATAACAAAAAGGACCGAAAAAACCGTATGCAACAAAGCATTCGCCGGCAGTGCCTGCCAGGAACGTTTAAAAAGATAGAAATTGATACCACCGTATAATGCGAGAGCTATAAGAATTCCGATTTTATTCATAAACCATGATTGGATTCATTCTTACAGCCGATGACTCCCGGCTCATACCTCCGATTAACCCGATTACTTTCATTTTTTTCTTACTCCTTAGTTATCAGTATTTTATACTCGCCGATTTTGTTACCGGTTATCCGTTTTCCGTTGACTGTAACAGCCGGTTTTCTGCCCTGCTGATCAATTTCAACTTTCAATCGACCGTGACGGAACCGGAGGTCGGCCGATACCATTTTTGTTTCCGGATAAAGATTTGGCCTGATTATGAGATAATCGCCGGATACTTTTGCACCGAGCCAATGGCGGACCACAAAAGAGGCAACCTCGGCTGAAGTCCAGGGAACTATTCCGCACCACGGGATCTGGCTGCGGTTCAGCGGGATTTCCTCAAACCAGGCGCCTGCCTTGCCTCCCTGGATATCATGGAGCCACTGGAGAGATCGCCGGCTGCGCTCCAGGAGTCCGGCATCGTGTTGAGCCCGGGCGATGAAGGCGGTTCCAAAGGTCCATGGACCCGGCTGGTCGATCTGCGAACTCGAGTGGTAGCGTTCATATCCGCCCATATTCCAGCGTGCATTCCAGATCGATTCCAGTTTGTCGAGCGATTTCCTGGCCAGGTCGGAATGCGGATCTATGATCCCGAGTAAAATGGGTAATGCGTAAGTGGCATCCGGATTCAGCCGATGATTGTATTCGGTTGGAAGAGGTGCATCATATTTATAAGAATTTTGCCGGCCAACTGTAATATCCGCAATCTCTCCATTCACGTTCCGGCGTTTGATGAGAGCTCCCTGATCCACCAGTGACCGGGTGGGATGATGAAGCATCGCATTCAGAAATATATCAGCCTGCTTTCTCCAGTAATCAGCCTTTTCAGGAACACCAAGAACTGTTGACAGATCAGCTGCATCCCTCAGTCCCTGAATCATATACGTTTGATAAGCCAATTCATAGGCATCGCTGAAGGTACGTTCCCAGAATTCCCTCCTGTTGTGCACCATCCCCGTTGAATCACGGAAAACAGGATTGAGGGGCCGTTCAATCAGGGCCAGAATCTTTTTACGATAAGTGGTGAGCAGGGAATTATCACCGGTCCATTCGTAATAGAGTTTCAGACAATCCATCAGCACCCCCATCTGGTCAAACTCTTCCCGGTCGGGTTCATCAAAACCGCCGGCTATGATCGTAGTGCCTTCATCGGAAACCAGATCAGAAAGAATATACGTCAGCAATCCTTTAGCGCTTTCGAAGTATCCGCTGTAAATCAATCCCATGGCCACATTCGATCCATCGCGCACCCATTGGTTTCCGTATTCAAAAATCCCGGCATCCATCCGGCCATTTCCGGCAACCATTCCCGGCAAGGCGAAGGAGGCATTTTGGTAAAGCGATTGGATGAGTGAATCGGAGGTTGAGACTGATGACAATGGGTTTCGGGAGAAATTTGGCTCCTCTTTAGTAAGGAATGAGGGTACTGTTATCCCCATTACGAGGGAAATGGTCTGACCCTTTTTGACTGGGATAGAATTGGATTCCAGAAAGCCATCCTGGCCGGCTATCCGTATGGTGTCGCTGCCGGCGAGATCGGCATTGGTTAACGCGATGGTACGGGTAAAGGTACCGGGTTTTTCACCTGGTGCGAAGGTTTCCTCAACCCGTATGCCACCTGCCCACCAGCTTAATTCAACAGCCGGGCTATTATTCCGGGTTACCCATTTGGCCTCAGAATTATGGCCCAACGCGGAAAACTCAACAGTACCCAAAATCACTTTCAGGGCCGTTTGCGAAAAGTTGGATCCCGGGATATAATTGAGCGCGTTCACCTTTTTGGCAGTCTGACCGGGATTCTCCGCATCAAAGAGCATATAGGTAAAGGCCGGCCCCATCCCGGATTTATCCGCCTGGATAATCATCTTGGCTTTACCGCTTCTCAGAAAGAAATATTCCCTGCCGGTTTGAAAGGAATTCAGGTAATCAGGATCATCCACCTCATCGGTATTGAAGACCTGAAACTCTGCAATGGTTGCTCCCTCCTTCGGCGGTGGTGTGCCTGGGAATGAAATAACGTTAAACGGATTTTCACCGGAAATAAATTTCTTAATAACCAGGCGAACCATCCGGCTCTCAACTGCAGGGAATTGTTTGGAGTAGTTCGTCCCGATTCCGGTTCCTTTCAAGATGGTTTTCCAATCATCTCCCTGCAGATATTGAACCTCAAATGCCTGGATATGGGCATCATAGGGCTCCGAAAGAACGACCGTGTTGAATCGTTTGAATTCACCAAGATCAACGGTAAGTGCCGGCAAAGTGTCGGAAACCTGGGCTACCCATCTGGTATTTGGATCTTCGTCGACGGCATATTCTGGCAAATACTCAACACGGTTGTCAAAAAGGCTTGACGCCTTTACCGGTTGGTATCCAGTAAGTGTTTTGAGGGGAGGCATTTTATCCGGACCATCGATCACCTTTTTCAGTTCCATTAGCCGGTCCACCAGATTTTGAGGAATCCGTCCGGACCGGTCCGGCGGGACATCCAAAAGCAGGTTGGCACCGCGCTTAGTGGTCTCATTGTACCAGTAATAAAGTGTTCGTACCGATTTGGTTACATCTCCGGGCATCCAAAACCAATTTTGGTTGATGGTCTGGCAAACTTCCATCGGGACATAATATTTCTTCCCATTAACCTCCCGGTACGGATTATGCCCGGATACCGGCGGCAGAGTGCGTTCACCGTTGGTTATGTCAGCCGGAAAATTAGAAAGCACCGACCCATCTGTGAAACCATTGTTGCAGGTTACCAGGCATGCGGGCTGATGGGTTTTGGCGATGGC
Organism: Bacteroidales bacterium; assembly: GCA_041658425.1. Taxonomy (GTDB): domain Bacteria; phylum Bacteroidota; class Bacteroidia; order Bacteroidales; family UBA12481; genus UBA12481. The sequence goes on from JBBAAF010000069.1 coordinate 12,351, forward strand.
ATATAATTCAGCCCGCTGAGCCGGTTGCAGGATGCCCGGAATATCTATCCAGAGCTCAACCAGCCCCTTGTAATTGGTTACCAGCTCGGTAATATGATCCTTTGTCAGCTGAAAATACTCATCCTTAGTGGAAACGGGTTGGTTATGATCATCCCAGAGACAATAATAGAGAGCAGGTTTGATGTTGTATTTCCGGCAGCTTTCCATGAACTGCGCCACAATATCTTTTTTATAACCCGATGAAGCAATATCGTAATCGCATTCCTTGCCTTTCCAGGTTACCTTGCTGTCCCACAGGCAGAATCCACCGGTATGCTTGGCTGTGAGCACCGCATATTTCATCCCGGCATCTTTGGCGGTCCGAATCCATTGATCAACATCCAGCTGATCGGGGTTGAAGCCCTCAGCCGGCATTTTGCCATTATCATACTCTGCCCCTGCATAAGTGTTCATGTTAAAATGGATGAACATCCCGTACTTCAGCTGCTCCCATCCGGCAACCTGGCTTTTCGATGTCGCCGGCTCCGGCTGGGCAATTAATAATATCGGCAGGATCACCAATAAGCCTATTGCCAGAGCTTTATAAAAATGTTTGCGTACCATAATATTAAAAAAAATTATCTTCAATCATTAATCCACCTCACCCCCGTCCCCTCTCCCGCGCTCGCTGCGCTCACGGGAGAGGGGGGGCGTCTGTCGTCAGAAAAGTATCATTCCAACATAAGAAACCGAGGCCTGACCATTATTGTACGGGATTCCGCAGGAGTTCATTTCGCACAGGTCGCGAAAACTCTCTGCGAACTGAATATCGGAGACATTTACAATGGCGGATCGTGTGGCACCCAGTTGAAGGGCAAGGGAGGTGATGTGGGAGTTGGTTGGCATAATAGGTTGTCTGTTATCGGTTATGGGCCGGCTCTAAGGCCGGCCCATACAAATGGTTGTCTGTTATGGGACTTGGCGAAACTCGGTGAAACGTGACGGGGCCGCGGCCTTCGCCGGGGTGACAAGGCTTCGATTTTGGATTTTGGAGCTTATTTGGGTTTTGTTTTTTGGGATTTGGAATTTATTTCAGAATGTAAATAAGTGCTGCTGTACAGCCAACAAGAATTACGATCCACCGGAGGACCTCCGGTTTGATGCGACTGGTAAACCTACCGCCCATCAAACCGCCGGCTACAGCGCCCAGCATCATGACCAGGGCAAAGATCCAGTCGACCTTCCCGGAAAAAGAAAAATAGATGGCCGCTGAAATATTGATACTGAATGATATCGCCTGTTTCAGCACGTTCAGGCTGGTGAGTGAATCGTCATAGATCAGGCCGAGTATGGCAATCACGATAACACTAACCCCGGCTCCGAAATAGCCGCCGTAAACCGAAGCCAGGAAGAGCAGCAGTGCAGCGCCAATCCGTTTTACGGCATTGCTATGGGTTTTAGAGCTCCTTGATTGCATCCATTTCTTTACCGGCACCTGGATGGCCAGGAGCAGGCAGGCCAGAATGATCAAGTACGGAACAATCCCGTTAAATGCTTTTTCCCCGGTATTCAGGAGGATGAGTCCGCCGGCAATTCCACCGAGAATGCTCACCGGCAAAATCGCGAAAAGCCTTTTTTTCTGACCGGCGAAATCCTTACGCTGCGCAAAGATCCCGCCGAAATAACCCGGACAAAGCGCCACGGTATTTGTCACATTGGCCGCCACGGGCGGAATCCCGAGTGCCAACAGGACCGGAAAGCTCACCAGCGTACCGCCACCGGCCACCGCGTTGATCAGTCCGGCCGCAAACGCCGCCGCCAGTGCTATCAGTAAGTCTGTGATCATTGCAGGTTTGTTGTTATCAGTTATCAGTTATCTGTTGTCTGTTGTCTGTTGTCTGTCAGTTGTCAGTTATCAGTAACGCCCTAACCGATAACCGATAACTGACAACCGTTAACGTTCCAGCAGTAAAGCCTTCAGGTCGTCCAAATCCTCCCTATGCACCCCGCCTGCTGCCAGGTATCGCTCCAAACCGCCATATTTAGTTTCAATCACGAAAAATGCTGTGTTGAGATACTGAGCCCTGACTTCAAATGCCGCCTGAAGGTTGCCTTTGGGAAACAGCCCGAGGGTAAAAAGTCTAAGACGTTTCAGTGCTTTGCTGATCTTGGGAGAGATGAACTCATTGGATTTCAGATATTCATTCATAACGGTTTCGTGATCCACGTCCATTGCCCATTGTATAACGGCGGCTGCAAAGCCGGTGCGATCCTTCCCTGCCCGGCAATGAATGAGAATGGGGCAATTACTGGTGTTCAGGATAATCCGGATCATCTCGCCAATAGGTGCAACCATCAGATCAACCATTTCCTTATACACGCTGTCAATTGCCTCAACAATTTCATTATCGGCATATCTGCGGAGCAGCAGAGGACGAAGGCGATCGCGGGTGATCTGATCAATATTGCAGGGCAGTGAAACTTTCCGGCTTCCGGGAAATGTGCCGGGTGATTTCTCCTGCTCCTCTAAAGAACGGAAATCAATAATCGTTTGCAGATACAGTTCACTGATGGCGACATGATTCGATGCGCTCAGCTTTTGCAGGTTACCCGACCGGTAGAGCAATCCCGTCTTCATCAGGGATCCGCCTTTCGTCCGGAATCCTCCGAAATCCCGCAGATTGATCGCGGTCATAACCAGACCCGGTTTTATGGTTGATGTTTTCAAATTCATAGTTTTCCCAAATAATAATAATATTACTGCGTTTTACTGAAATCATCCGGAACCTGAACGGCTATGATCTCCCCGGTGACACAAATCTCACCGTTAGCCAGTAGCCGGGCCTCAACCACTACCTTCCGGCCTTTAATCTCACGGATGATTCCCCTGATTTCCAGTAGGGTATCGATGGGCGTAGGCTTTTTATAATCAATTTTCAATGAAGCAGTTACACAGCGCGGGGCATTGTACTCCGCCAGCTCGATACCATGAGCACGGGCCAGGGCAAGTGCCGCTGATCCGGTCCCGTGGCAATCGATTATTGAGGCGAGAAGTCCACCGTACACGAATCCCGGGATAGCGGTGTGGAAATGTTTTGATGTAAAAAAGGTAACGGTTTCATCCCCGTCCCAGTTTGTTTTCAGCTGATGACCAAATTCATTGAGGCGGCCGCAGCCGTAACATTGGCCAAAATGATCGGGATAATAATCCTGAACCCCCGTAAGACCGATTACTTTTTCCTGCATTCTTCAATGATTTTCAATGTTCTACGTATTTCTAAAATGAGATTTTCCGGATCCGGATCGCTGATTCTCTCTTTCGTAAACAGCTGCGACCCCATGCCTACACAACAGACACCTGACTTAAACCAGGCTTTCAGGTTTTCCGGATCGGGACTCACCCCCCCCGTAGGCATGATCTGTGCCCACGGCATGGGTCCAAGCACCGCTTTTACAAAGCCGGGACCACCTACCGCGTCGCCTGGAAAGATCTTTACAATATCAGCACCCCATTTCTGTGCCTGATGAATCTCGGTAACCGTTCCGCAACCGGGTATCCATAAAACCTTCAATTCTTTGCAAGCGCTTGCCAGATCGGGATCCAAAAACGGGCTCACAATAAATGAGGCTCCCATGCCATGAAACTTCCGGCAGATTTCCCCGTCAAACACCGATCCGGCGCCCAGGAGCATTCCGGGACAATTCTTGTCCACATACTCTTTAATCCCCTTGAACAATCCGGCCGCTTCGGCCCCGCGGTTCGTCCACTCAAAAACCCGCAACCCGGCATCATAACACGCCTTAACCACCCGAAAAGCTATTTCCTTATCGGTATGATTAAACACCGGCACCATCCCCCCCGAAATAATTTGGTCCTTAATACTTTTCATCGTCTTAATCTTCTAATCAGCACATCATCACATCATCACATCAGCACATCAGCACATTAGCGAAGCGTAATGGTATCTCTCCAATAACGTGCTTTCCCGGTATCGGGAGCATCAGGCCGGCCATCGAAATTCAACCCAAAATAAGACGAGGGCTGCTGAAACATTTCCTGTCCCTTGAAGGTAGCCTTTGTCAGGTTAACTACGGTAAAGGAGAGCTTGTTACCTTTTTGCTCGGTAAAGAAAAAATCGGCATTGGTTTCGACATCGCCATAAGCAATTTTGCCGGCCTCCCAGTTGTATTTCGGCCGCTGATAATCCCTTACCAGGTCCATTTTCAGATCGCTCTTGATCCCCACCTGTATGAACTTATCCGACAGCTTAATACGAACAGAAAGCCCTTCTTCATCGGTTGAAGATGGAACATATTCAATAGCTTTAATCAATTGTTCAGGATTCTCCTTATCAGAATGGGGCACCAGCACTGTTACAAATCCTATATGCTGTCCCAACTCAAAGAACTGCGCGGAAAACTCAGCTATAGCGATCTCTTCCTGGTAATTGCGGTTCTCTTTCTGGGTCTGTTCAAACCGGTAATGGTTTTTGGGGAAATAGATCAGCAGGTTCTGATCGCCGCCAACCGGGCGGGTCTGTATTGTTTCGTATTTTGTGTCGTACCAGTGTTCTCCCTGTTTCAGGATTTTCTGGGTGTGCCAAAGATTCGTAGCCGTAAAAAATTGTTCCGATCTGGATTTGAACACATCAAAAACAACATACATGGCAGGATCCTTGATATAAACCACCACCCGGTCATTTTCGTATCCCATTTCATCATCGGTCATGCGGGTTCTGCTGTAGTCATGATCCGGGAAAGTGAGAAAATCGATCTTTTGAGTCCTCACCTTCCGGTATGATCCCGCATTGTGCATGAAATCCATAATGGATTGCGGCGTAATAGGTGGATAATCTGATTGGCTGTACCGGTATTCGCCGGCTTTCTGGCCAAACCACACCTTCTCGTTCCTCACGCACAAGCGGTTATGGAAATAATCCTGCCTATAAGATCCGAAGTAGCCGCTGGGCAGGAAATCCCGGTATCCGCCGTCGATCAGAAGGGTGGATCCTTTGTGCATCAGCAGGGAAATACTGTTCTCATCTGCATGGCCATGCGTAACCTTTTCCTCTTCGATTGGTATCGTATTGCGCAGATAATCACGGAAAAGCAATCCGCCATCACCCTCGTCCCTGTAATTCAGCAGCAGATAGGAAGACTTCTCGTCCCAGCCGTCGCGGAACACCATCTTTTTCCCGACCATATCCTCCATCACCTCTTCGCTCAAAACTTTGGGTGGTTGGGGCACGATATTGTCGGTTCCGTAACGATAGCAATCCAGCAGCATGTAGCCTAATCCAACACTTGTAGGTTTACTGAGATCCAGGAATTTATTGGCAATAACCGTAGCGGCCCACTTGAATTCGGGGTTATTATATTGCTTCGCAGCAGCCTCGAAGAATACGATCCAGCGGTTCCAGTTGGTAAAATTGTGTGCATCCCCGAAATCCGGGATCATACCCTGGGGCGACATCAGGTTGAGGAAATATTGCGAGTAAAAGTACATTTCAGGGGTTCGGAACAGTTCGGCCATTTCTCCTTTGGCATCTGCACTACCCATTAATGCATAGAGCCATACGGCATGATACAAAGAGGCATCTTCAATCTCCCACTGGCCCCAGTTATCGGAAACCAGTGCCTGCTCATAGGTTTTTAACATCGGCGAAACGGCATGATTCGGGAGAACTTTTACGGCCCATGATAAGGTTTCAGCCCTTAAAGCCGACCGGTTCATGGCGCCCCACTCCTGGGTACGAAGGATAAACATCAGGCTATGAGCGATCAGGTCGTCGATTTTGGTCATTTCATCCGGAGTCAGATAACCTCGGGTTTTCAGTTTGTCGTACGCCTGCAAATACCGCATCGTGGTAAAAAAATCGGGCAGTGCCGGTACCCCGTCGGCATAATCCGCCTTACGCCTCGAAATCGCTACCGGGAACTCCTTGGTATACTGTCCGTAAGTTAAAAGCACTTCCTTTGCCCGATCGGCATATTTCTTTTTTTCCTCGATGTCGTAGAGTGTTGCATAGATGGCTGCCATCTCGAGGAGTCCGCCCGGAGAACGGTATCCAAAGATATCTTCCGGATTAATGGTTTTCCGCCATTTTATTACGATGGAATCTTTCTGATCGTAAGTATAATCAGCCGAAGCCCGTGCATATTCGAGGTATTTCTTCAGCGGGATCTGGTTCTGTGCGATACTTAAGAGGCTGATTGGAAGGAGGAGCAGGAGGAGAATTAAGCGTTTCATATTAGTAATAGTTATGGGTTATCGGTTGTCGTGGTTGTTGTGGTTGTTGTCGTCGTGGTTGGGGGTGGGTACTTTCCATGATAACAGTGCTTTGGGTTTGCTATTTGATATCAATTATCCGATTCCAATATTGAAAGACCTTTAGTATATTTTCCGGATTGGCCGCCGGGCCAAATTCGCACTGGGCGATCACTCCGCCGTTCCGGTACAGTTTCGTGTAAACCAGATCGACCGCGTTCCTGATGTCAGCTTCGGAACCGTTAGGAAGGATGTACTGCCTATCGATCTCGCCCCAGAAAGTGATCTTGCCGGCCACTTCCCGGCTCAATCGATCCAAATCCATGCAGAAAAGCTGGCTATTCAGTGCATTGACTCCAACCTCAGCCAGTTCGGGCAGAATTTCTGCGATGTTTCCGTCGGAGTGCATGAACACATATTTACCATGGTGACGGGCGATTTCGCAATAATCCCGGTACATGGGCTTGAAGTACTTTCTGAACACATCGGGCGACAGCATCATGGCGTGTTGGGTACCCCAATCATCCATCAGGAATATGGCATCCACCTCAGTTTTAGCCCACGCCTCCACCTCCTTGCAGAAATGAGTATGCATTCTATTCAGCAATTCCACGAATCCCGGCTCTTCGAACAGCACATCGGTCATCGATTGTTCCATGGTGCGTATAAACTGAAACCGTTCGAGCGGCCGCACAATGCTCCCTGCATATACGAATTTGTCCGTAGCCCGGCAGAACCGGTTGATGGCATCCTTATCGATATCGAGTGCTGCATCAGGAGTCCGGAAGGTTTCCATTTCCGACCACTCTTTGATCAAAGGCTCATGAACGATACCCATCAGGCCATCCTCCATATTTACAAATTTGCACCCCCACTCATCCACAAACACGCCGGCCTGGTATTTGCCTCCGGTGAGGTTCAGCGGATTTTTATACACTGCGGGTGCCTGGGCAATATCATCCGGATACAACTGCCTGATTTTCTTTACATAATCGGGGTACCGCTTCTCAGCCCACGGCAATAGCCACAGATGACGCGGAATCTTCGATGGAGATTCGAAGCTGAGGGTTTGCTTAACTAGCCTGCGGGAATCCATGCTGATGTGCTGATT
>JBBAAF010000070.1:0-19601 GCA_041658425.1 Bacteroidales bacterium
CAAAATGCTGACTGAATTTATTTTTTCAAAGTTAGCTTTGGACCTGAGTTGCAAAAAATACAGGAGCCTGTTCATGGAATGCCTGGATATAGGGAGATTAGCTAGTTAAAAATTTACCGGAGTATTGATTAGAATGAATATAAAAGTAATATTAGATTAGAATTTTGTTCATTTGAATTAATAATTGCAGTTTGAAGCTTGGGATCCATGTGAATTGCTATTCCGTTTTTTAATTCCATTAAAAGCTTATCCTTAACGACCAAAGGATCTAATACGGAAATAAAGGATCCATTCTCAGTTACTCCTCTCGGACTGGAAAGTACATTATAGAAAACATCATTTACTAAATTATTCTTAATATGGTAAAGAACTGCAGTCTTCTTAACATAAAACGCCCTTTGTACCCTATTACCAGATTGGAAAGGAAAAATAAGAGCATCGTTATTTTCTTTAAAATTATTCTGTAAATAGTCCAGATGTAATTGGCTCATCGTGAATAAAAATTCCTGAAAATTGAATTTCTGTTCTTCAGGCCAGGAATTTTGACCAAAATCAATTTTATACTTAAGATAAGTATTCCCTTCATTGTCTATTTGGTAAATTTCGTTGGAACATGCATTACAGTATAAAACTCCTTCAGGATTGTTTGTAATACCACCGCTTTGTTGAAATATCATAGAACTAATATCTTTTGGATACGGAAACAATAGAACTTTAGGTTTTCCCTTCTCTGAGGTTAGATGGAGATTGTGAAAAGATGGGTCAAAATACCCAATATAAAATGCGTATGTTGTACTATCAAGACATGAAAAATAGAATGATTGAAAATCATTCTTTAATGAGAACTGAAATATACCGTCTAAATTGTAAACAAGAAGTTCCTTTTTAATAAGTTCGAGCACTAATAGCCTTTTATTTTTTCGATCAATATCAAAATCCACAACGTCAATAGCTTCACCCGGACCCTTTCCACGTTGAATAATTTGTTTAATAAAATTGCCATTTTCATTGAACATAAATAATGCATTCTGAACATTATCAAAAATATATATCTTATCCTCAAGAAACCTTATTCTTGAAGCCTCTTTAATATAACATCCAACTGCTCCTTCAAGTTGGATTAACTTAAAATCTGAAAGTAGAGTATTTAGATAAATAGGAGTACCTCCAACCCTATCAGTCATGTTTAGCAAGATAGGTTCGGGATAGTCCTTGACAAATCTTTGTTTATGATTTGATGAACATGATATGATGAAAAGCAATAAAATAAATATCAAATATTTCATAAAATAGTAATTAAAATGAATGTCCGTACTCATGTACCATACAGTAAATAGGTTACGTTTCGACCCATTAGCTTCGTATCAAAATTATGATTATGAAGCTTATAGATTTTACTTCCAAGTTCGCCGACGAGCAATCGTGCCGGGATTTTTTCCGGGATTATCGTCCGAAAGAAGGGGTTAACTGCCGGAAGTGTAAAGGAACCAACCATTACTGGATGAAAAGCATCAGTCAGTTTCAGTGTAAAGCGTGTAGAACCCGCACCACCTTGCGAAGTGGTACGGTTATGGAATCCGCTAACCTCCCTTTCTTGGATTGGTTCCGGACAATTCACCTCATGACCGCCACCATGAATTGATTTTCTGCCCTGGAGGTTCAACGCCAGGTTGGCCGTAAACGTTATGAACCAGTTTGGCATATGATGCATAAGATCCGGATTGCGATGTCTGCCAGAGATGAAAATTATGAGCTTACGGGTAACATGGAAATGGACAAAGGATTCTTTTCCACTGTAAACTCGGAGGATAAAGAAAACTCTCAGGAACTGGCCAAAAGAGGAAGAGGTAGCCAAAAAAATACCCCGGTTTTGGTAATGACCGAAACAGTAAAAGTTAAAAAACCCATCAAGCATCGGCCAGCTAATGTATGCAAGTTCTATAAAATGAAGGTCATGCAAGACCTGGCCTCTAAAACCATCTATGGAATTGTTAGCAACAGCCTTAGTTCTGATTCTAAGATTAGAACTGACAACTTCCCGAGTTAGAGCAGGCTGAACGAGGTAGTCAAGAAGCATACCGCGAGAACCACTCCAACGAAAGAGGCAAGTAAGGAGTTTCCGTGGGTTCACATTACCATCAGCAATGCTAAGCGGAACTTGTTGAACTGTTATCATCATATCGACGATATCTTTTTACAAAACTACCTGGATGAGTTTATCCATAAGTTAAACTGAAGGTACTTGGGTGCGAAATTGTTTGACATATTGTTATTTACATGTTTATCATTTAGATCATGATGTATCCTTTCATGGATTTCTGCTTAAAATCCATTGGCCAGGCACCAAAATTCGTCGTACGCCATTTTTTATCAATTTTTATTCCTGTTCGACCCGCTTTTTCGGGGCTGACAAATTACCGAATTCGTTAAAATAGATTTTTACCAGAACCACAAAAAGGGTAATCGTTAACGGACCGAATATCAGGCCGATGAGTCCGAATAATTTGGCTCCCAGGATCACCCCGAGAATGGTGATGAGCGGGTGAATATTGGCCAGTTTCCGTTGGAGCATGAACCTGGCAACATTATCGACGGATCCGACGAGGATGAAACACCACAGACCCAACCCGATGCCGGCTCCCACGGATCCCGTTGCCAAAGTGTATATAACCACCGGCAGGTATACCAGGAGGGCGCCTATCACAGGAATCATCGAAGAAATAGCCGTTATAACCCCCAATAATAAGGGTTCATGTATCCCGAAAATGATGTACCCGATCAACGCAACAGTTCCTTGCAGGAATGCTACCGAAGGAATGGTAATGGCATTGCTCCGCACCATCCGGGTAATTTCATTCAGGATCTTATCCTTATTTTCCCAGCTGAAAGGCATGTTCCGGCGAAGGAAAATCTCCATCCTACGGCCGTTGACCATCATAAAAAACAGGAAAGTGTACATGAAAACCAGGATCGCCACCTGACGCAGTGTTCCACTCAGGATTTCCTGCGCGAAAGCGGTTAGCTTTCCGCTCATTTTCATCAGGGTATCCTGGGTCAGGATGGTCCATCCGAGTTCATCCTTGAGATAAGTGTTGATCCGTTTAAAGACATCGGTGAAGAAATCCGGAGATGAAACCAAGGGCTGGATCTTAATTATCAGAAGCTTGATAATGAACCACAAAGGAACAACGATAATCACGATGGTCAACAGTATCAGCAAAGTTGCCGCGATCCAGTCTTTCATGTGCTTCTGATTCATTAGCCAGAACATCGGATCCTTCAGCAGGATATACAGGGCGATGGCACCCAGCAGGGAGGGAAAAAGGAAATTCAGTTCCTTCCATAGGACCCAGGCCAGCATAAGGATCACCCCGATCAGGATAAACTGGTAAATCTTGGATGGGTGAATGGTATTGTTCATTACTTATCGGTTTTAGACAAAGATAATAGATAAGATGGTTGTCGGTTATCAGTTATCGGTTAAGGTTCGCTGGTGCCTGGTTTGGAATTTTGAAATTGAAGATTCAGGGGTGGGTACCTCCAAAATTACTATCTTTGGATTTCAACTTTAACGCTATGAAATTCATCACTTTATTTTGCGCCTTGTGCCTTGTGCCCAGTACCTTTGCTCAAACCGTTGTGCCCCTGACGGATAACATGGACATTCCATCGAATTCGAATATCAGGATACAAAGCGGAACGTACACCTTTGGAGATGCTGCCAAAGATGGCGTTATCCGGATCGTAAATAAGGAAAACACCACCATCGACGGGGATAGTGTGCAGGTCACGGGTGCCGGTTTTGAAGGTTTTCTGATCTATATCGAAAACTCGCGGAATATCACCATCCGGAACTTTAAATCGGTGAAAAACTACTATTATGCAGTTACAGCCAGGCAATCAACTGATCTTCATATTAATGACAACAATTTCTCGTACAATAAAAAAGATACGTTAGGCTGGATATCCATCTGGACGGACTATACCGCTGCCCTCGGGGGCGGTGTCCTGATGCACCGGTGCAGCGGATCGGAATTGCACGGTAACACCATGACCCAGCAAAACGACGGAATCGCCCTGTACGAATGCGATGATATCACCATCTATGACAACACTTTATACTGGAACTGCGGCTTCGGTGTCCGGATGAACTTTACCGATAACTGTTATATCCATCATAACGATTGTTCGCATGTGAACCGCAAAACCGATCCAAGCGATTGCGCAGCGATCCTGTTGATCGTTTCTAACAATAACATCGTGGAATACAACAACCTGACCTATTCCGGCGATGGCGTATTTCTCGGTCAGTATGAATATTCACAGATTCCTAATAATAACTATTTCGGATACAACGATTGCTCCTATTCGCCGCATAATGCTATCGAGGCCACCTTTGCGGATGGGAATATCTACAAGGGAAACCTCTGCAATTACAGTCATTACGGTTTCTGGCTCGGGTACAGTTTTAATTCGCTGGTGGAAGACAATGAGATCATTGGAAATTTCCAAACCGGCATTGCGGTTGACCGCGGATTTAAAAACACCTTCAAAAACAATATCATCAAGGGAAATCCTTATGGATTTGAGCTTTGGGAAGGGGGCATCATCGGTCCGTATGGCGAACAGTTTTCGCACGATTACTGGATTTTCGACAATGTTATTGAAGGGAATGAATGGGGAATCAGTGCTATCAATACCGAACATCTGGTTGTTAAAAACAATGCATTCAATTACAACCAAAAGAATGATGTTTACCTGGAAGGCCAGTCCTTTACCGATACGATAACCGGGAACACCTTTAAATCACCAACCTTCTGGTACATTCAAAATACCTCGGCCGATCCCGTTCATGCGATCAATAATACTTTTATTCCGAATATTGACAGTCTGATTCACAATAAAATAGCAGGAGACGTAACCTACCAGCCCTATAACCGGGAACCGGAGCCGGCACTAACAATGATTCCCCCGTGCGACATGGCCGAACGGCCCGCAGTTTGGACAACCTATCGCGATCCGGGTTACGGGCTGTTTCAGAAGGAAGTTCTGGAATTTGACTATACTGATAAAAAGGTTGGCGCATCATCAGTCAAGCTGTTTACCCCGATGGGTTTTGATGTGGCCCTGAATTACCGGCCGGGAGGAGATTCGCTGGCAATCTGGAACCTGACGGCATCCGACACACTTGCCTTTTGGGTGAAAACGGCAAATAAGTCGAGCTATGGGTTCCAATACTTCCACGTGAGAGTGGGTAACTTTACCGGAGGCTATTATAAGTACACCGCTCAGACTACCCTGCTGAACAATGCAAAGAACGTATGGAAGAAGTACCGGATTCCGCTCAAAGGCAATACGAGTTTTGTTAGGAGTGAAGTCGGCCACATGGATCTTTCCCAAACCAACTATGTGGAGTTCCATGCCGATACCTGGGATTCAGGTTTTACGATCTGGCTCGACGGTGTGCAGTTCAAGGCCTGCAACCCGACCGGAATCGATGACTCACCAGTGGCAACAACTTTTAATTCCGGCTGTTACCCTAATCCATTCTCCACAGAAGCTACGATCTGGTTTGATCTGCCGGAAAGCGGACCCGTGAGATTATCGGTTTATGATCTGAACGGACGGTGCCTGGCATCCCTTATTGATCAGGAAATGCCGGCCGGCCGGCATGAAACTGATTTTTCGAGGGGAAAACTGGTCCCAGGCATTTACTTTTACCGGCTGCAAACCGGCAATAAATCAGTGTGCGGGAAATTGGTTATTAATATGCTGTAACGCCGGAAATTGTAGAGACGGATGATTATCCGTCTCTACGGGTTCACTCCCGTTATCAAGAAAATCGAAAATTCCCTTTCAACCCCATCATCCCCTACACGGGGCATAGTTGCTGCAGTTGCGGCCCTGACTGCGGAGAAACCGGCTGAGCGGAAAAACTCCATCATGGCTTCGCGTTCGAATCCGAAATGATGAACATCGGTGTTGTCTGAATGAAACAGGCCATGGTCGGGGTCCAGATCGGCGACACACAGGTATCCATGCGGCTTGAGGGCGTTAAACAGCACCCGTATTACCGCCGGAACATCCTTCACGTGATGGAAAGTCATGCTGCTCAGGATCAGGTCATACGAACCCGGAAGCACGTCTCTGTCGCCCAGGTTCAGATTAAGGCTCTGTACATTCCCGAGATTCATACCTACAACCTTGTCCATGAAAACCTCCAGCATCCCGGCAGAGTTGTCCACACCGGTAAGGGAGGCAACTTCAGGGGCCAATGATAACGACACCAGGCCTGTACCGCATCCGAAATCCAGCAGTTCCATTTCCGGGTTCAGTTTCACTTCTCTCCGGATAGCCGCCGCAACATTTTCGGCCAGCCTGATCCGGTACTCCTTTGCATCCCAGGATGCTGCGTCCTGATCAAAACGATTATTCATATTTCCAGAATGATGTGTCTTTAATTATTGCTTTTCTCAGACAGAAACAGTTGAAATACCCCGGACCCCGATCTCAGGGCCGAATGATTCCGCTCAGCACGAGACGAAACAGCCAGATAAACGCGAGCACCATTGATCCCAAAAAGAGAGGAAGCGGCCGATAACAGGAAGAGAACAGGAAAACGAAATGGGTTCAGGCGAAAGCGAGCAATGACGGCGGGTAAGAGATGGAAGGGATCACCATTTGCAGGATTCTTCGATAGGAGGATGTAGGATATCCAAACCAATAATACAAACGCGGTAAAGCCCAGGACAAAGCCAGCCGGGCGGAACGGAAACTCCTTCCATGATAATATCTGAGCATCCCGGGGATTTGACTGGCTGTAAGCTATGGTAACCGTTTCTCCCACGCGCGTTGAAGGCAACGCGGTATACGTCCGACCGCTAACCCTGACACGTTTTCCAGTTGACGTGATAAATTCAACCATTGGCGATTGTAAGGGGCCCGCTCCGGGCGAGTTGGAGAAGCGCGAAGTCGTATCCATACCCACCACGACGCCTTCAGCTCTTTTGCCTGTGATCAACAAGCGAATGGGATTCTTTAGAATCAATCCGGCCACGAAGAGCAAAAGGAACACGATGGCACTCATCATCCACCCAACCCAATTCGTTGTCATGGGGTAAAATAAATTTTTGAATCCACAATATCATATATCATAGCTTGTATAATCAATCATCGGCTGATAAAATCAAGCACCGGCTGAAACGGGTCGCGATAAGTAATCGAACCATCCTTTTCCTGTACGTAAAGCAAAGACATCACTTTATTGATAGGTTCCTGCTTACCTGCTTCCCAGAACTCAGCTGCATACTGATCACTTCCGAGAATTTGGACACGAATATCAAACTCCTTGGCTAACTCTTTTTGATCCTTCTTTCCCAAATCATTAAATAATAAAATAAATATCCCCACTTCGAAATGCGTCGTAGCTGTATAATCACTAATGGCTTTTATAAACAGAGCTTCCAATTGATTTTGCTTCTCTGTTGTCAATGTTTCTATTTTGGCCGCAATTAATTTATTATCAGTTGATTCCAGATCTGAACTGTGCTTCAGATCGGTTATTGCCCGACCTTTTATTGTTATGGATACGGGATCATTTTTATCTAAATAAACAGGTACTACATTGTCCGTTTGAGTGTTGCCGGTTTTTGTATCCGCGGACTCCGGAGTTTGATTTGGAGCATAGTGCCTTTCGGTTTCAAAAGCAAAAGGATATTCCTTACAGACAATTTCGGCTTTATATACTTTCACTGACTGGGGGTGTTCAGCGTATAAATGATAGAGTCCATCATTTAAGAGAACTTCGTTTATGTCTAAGATCGCATTCGAATCATCATACACTGTCCATGAATATAACTTGTTGCTATCACCTGTAAACTGAAAAGAAATATTGTCATCCTTGATTTCTTTCAAAGTAATCACTCCCCCGGCAAAAGGTTTCTCAATACCGATATCTCCTTTGGCTAACAAGATTCCGGTAATATTTGTCGGAAGTTGCATAACAACTTTTCCTGAAATTGCTGATAACCCGACTTCGCCACCGAGAGCTCCAAGAGCCCGAACCGTCATGTCATCCGCTGGATCTCTCAAATTGACGTATCGGCTTCCAAACCAGTAGGATTTCTCCAGGGTCTTTCGACTATCCAATGCCAACTCGGTAAACTGATTCTCCCTGTTTTCGGAATTGCATTCTGTATTACTCTGACGGTCTAAAAAATCACGGCCATTGGTACCTTTGACAAAATCAAGGACGACAAAAATCACAGCGATTATCGCAATGAATATTTTCATTTCCGTTATTCTTTTATCGTCTTCGGTTTCTCAACTTTCTTTCCTGTCTTGTCAATGTAATACCAATGGTCACTTAACCAAATGCTATGTTCACCGTCCGATTGTGTCTTGCAGTCGATGCTAACCTCAGCAACACCATTCTCAAAAGGCCAGGCACAGTCAAATTGTGGTTTTATCACAACCTTACCAGTTGTTGAGTCGGCAAACCCGATTTTATTATTCTCCATAATTCTAAAAAGTCCGTCCGATGTATAGTCTGGTCCGTTGTCATAAGAAAAGACTTCATACAAAACGTTTTCTTGTCTGTCAATGGCTACAAAACCAGAAAGTGGTTTTACAACAATTGCATAAGTTTTAAAAGTATCGGTGAAACATCTTGAATATTTTCCGAGAGGAATAATGATGTCCCCGTTTCTGTTTTTATAACCGTATTCATCATTAATGGTGTCATTGAAAGAAACCAGGTAGTCATTGTTCTTAATGGTCTGTCCGCAATTTGTCAAGCCGCTAAAAAGAAGCAAAAGAACTATGATGTTGGCTGTTTGACGTCGTGTCATAAAATGGCATATAACTGTAACGATAATAAGTAGTTTATTGATCCCACGCTATATGGTTACTGTTTCTCAATTTTGGGGCAGGAGGAACAAGAGACAATTTTAAATTCAGTTCTCCGGTTTTCCTGGTGTTGTATTTCAGTACAATTTACGCCATCCGAACAACCGTTTACCAGTCTGGATTCGCCATATCCGATGGCGATAATCCGGCTTTTTAATATGCCTTTGCCCAGGATGTACGCTACGGCCGCATCCGCCCTGCATTGGGAAAGTTTTTGATTATACTCGTTGCTGCCCCGGCTGTCGGTATGTGAGGATAACTCTATGATCATATCAGGAAAATCATTCATGAGCTTGACGAGCCTGTTGAGCTCCTCTGCGGCCCTCGGCTTAATATCACATTTGTCATAATCATAGTAGATTTTGTCTAACCGGATAACCTCTTCTGCTGCCGGTTGCTGCATACTTAGTTTTATCATTACATACAAGTCTTTGCTCCGGTCCAATCCTTTGGTAGTTTCATAGATCGCTTCGCTGCTTAGCCATCCCTGCATTTCACCGAATACCTTAAAATCACTGGCTTGTTCCAACTGAAAGAAGAATGTTCCATCGCTGCCCGTTATCCGGCTATTCGTTTTATTTAAAACAGTATTTTCACAGGTCACCTTTACTCCCGAAACAGGTTGGCCGTTATGTGCGTTTGTTGCAATACCCGATAACGTAAATCTCGGATCATTGTGCGTGAGGATCTTTTCTATTACCTCTTTGGTAAATTCTTCTTTTCCGATTGTTGCAATTGTTGTGGTAACCTCATTTAATATTCCCTGGACCCGGTAATTATCGGCCGGCAATTCTTCCACCATCAATATACCATTCGGATCGGTCATCCCCTGGAAAGCGATATCGTTTTTGTCGTCCTTAAGAGTGACTGAAACATAAGGCAACGGAATGGAGGTGTATTTATCCAGAACAGTTATTTTAACCACGGTTTTAGCCACGGTTTTAATCACCGGTTTAGGAACCTCTTTCACCTTTTTTGAAAAAAATGCGATATCATCCGTTTCCGGAGATCCAAACCTGTTTGTCGATATATATCCACTCTCCAGATTATTGTTTGTGGTTAAGGAAAAATCATCAAAGCTGGAGTTTATGGGTGCTTTCAGGTTTACGGGGGCTGCAAAGTTGTTGCCATCGTTTTTGGAAATAAACACATCCAGGCCACCTAAACCAGGCAGGCCATTGGAAGCAAAATACACATTATCTGAGGCATCATATGTGGGGAAGATCTCATTCTCGGAACTATTTAATATCGATATATTTATTGGTTCGGACCATGTGTTGTCCGTTTGTTTTGAACAGAAATACAAATCCATCCCACCTTTTCCGCCGGGTTTATCTGATGCAAATACCAGCATGTTTCCGTCATTGCTTAGTGACGGGTGAGCGACATTGTAACTGCTGTTATTGAATTTGAACAACTCTGCCAATTGCCATCTGCTGTCATTGAGAATCGCTGCTGAGATTTGCAGTTTACTCGTATTTACATCCTGCTCCTGTACCGATTTTTTATTGATGGTTGTATAATATATGGTCTTTCCGTCATTTGACAACGCGGCAGGACCATCATTATATTTTGTCATGAGTTCAGCCGCAAAAGGTACTAGTTTACTGATATTGATATCTGTCAAAAATAACTTTGTATTTCCTCTGCCTGTCCATTCGTTTCTGGCCCCTTCCGGATTTTCGGCCGTTATAATAAGACCACTCTGGTAATAGATTGTCGAAAAAACGGATTGACCGTATTGTGAAGTTTTATTTACTATGCTATACTCATTGATACCAGTGGTAAACTCATTATACATGTCGATAGATTTGAGCAAGTTCTGAGCCTTTTCCCCATTGCTTTTCTGCTGGTATTGAATCGCATAGAGCCTGGCCTCGGGTAAATTCCCATTTATCCTTAACAGTTGAACCAGATCATACCAATCCTCCGGTATTGCTTCTTTAAGCTTTAATAAAGACTGGTATGCTTCAATTGAACCATTGATATTATTAATGTATTTGTAGGATAGCGCCAGTTTTTTGGTTGCGTCGAAATCGTTAGGGTTTTTCTCCAGATATTGTTTGTATAAAGGAATAGCTTCGCTGTATTCATAGAGTTGAAACTTTTTATCGGCTTGTGATTTCTGGGCAAACACTGAAATATTGCAAAGACATAACAGGATTATGACTATTTTTTTCATTGTTTTCTATTTAAAAGTATCTGTTATTTTGATTCCTGTCGGGTATGCCCGGTTTGCCAAATTGAACTCCCAGGTTTATCTCATGCGACCCTGAATTGAATGTACGCATACCGGAGACGGTCATATCGTATGAATAACCGATATAAAAATTTCCGGATTGCCATTTTATCATAAAATTGACTGCATCAGAAGTGCGGTATGAAACCCCCAAGCCGATTAAGTTTTTGTACCATACGTCCATGGCGATATCAACCTCAAAAGGTGCCGCTGAAACATATTTTCCCAACAATGCAGGCCGAAGTTCAATGTCGCTGTTAAGTACAACCCTGTAACCTCCATATAGATAATAATGAGGTTTGGTGATCCTGGTTTGCGGAGATATATTTTCCAAGGACACCACTCTCGGTGCAGATAATCCGACATACATTTTTTTGGTATATAAAAGTGCGCCAAAACCTAAATAAGGGATGGTTCTGTTGTTGGTGACATAGAGTGGATCCGTCATATCCACGTTCGATAGTTTCGAAAAATCAGAACTCAGGGAATAAACTCCGGCTTTGAACCCAACGGCAATGGTAACTTTCTCACTAACACGTACGTGGGAAGCCAGGCTCAGATCTCCAGAAGTGCTTTGTGTAATTCCAATCCTGTCGCTTATGATGGTAAGACCAATTGCAAGCCGCTTTTGGATTATTTTACTTTCAGCGTTAAAACTGGCAGTTGATGGGGATCCATCAAATCCTACCCATTGTTCGCGGTATCTGAGACTTAGACTTGCATTGTCATTTGCACCAGCATAAGCCGGGTTAATCTCCAGGTTACTGTTAAACTGGTTCAAAGTATACTGCGGTTGCTGCTGGGCCTGTGCAATCAGTGATGAACACATGATTGCCAATATGATAAGTTTTTTCATTTTTCAGGATTTTAATGGTTTAATATCTGATATCAACATAGATCCCTTTTTTGTTTCCGTCCGGAAGCTCAAGCAGAACGAAATAAGTTCCCTGGACTAACTTTGTACCACTTTCATTGACTCCCTTCCAATCGTTTTTGTAATCGTCGTTATGATAGACTATGTTGCCCCAACGGTTATATACCTTTATGGAAATGTAATCGCAACATGTTGAATTTAAAATTTCAAATACATCATTTATTCCATCCTCGTTAGGGGTTATCCCATTGGGAATCGTCATATTCTCAAACTGGCAGCAGATGGTGGTGTCACAAACCCCACATTTAATCATGGGCAAACAGATCACCCCCAGCGAGTCCGTGCAGCACTCGGTTGCCGCCAGACCATGTTCCGGATCATAAATTCCATTATGGCCTGTCAGATACATACAGAATATTTCCAGGTTCTCATCAACAGAATCAATGGTCACCGTATAGGGCCCTCCGGTGTTTCCCGTGGCAATCGGTGGGGTGGGTTCTATGTAGTTTATATCCAGTACCACGCTATTATCCGGTGTCCTGAAGTCAATATGGTAGAGCGGAAAGGGTGCATTGTTTTTTACATAAAAAGTGTATTTGATTTGATCACCTGAACAATACAGCGAATCATTGATGATATTGGCACAGGTAGGTTCTACCAACTTACAATTCTCGAACTTCAGCGTATTGGTGCATAAGTGAACTCCATTTGCATCAATACTGTTGATCAGGAACGTATGCGGTGGGGTTGAAGTTCCTGTAAGGCAGAATGATGCAAAATCGGGGTATGTACCCGGTGAAATGCCTCCTCCCGGTGCCTTGATTTTAATATGACTGCTACCCACAGCACCGATTATACTCCAGCCAGAAAACAAAGCAAACTGGGTGCCTCCGATTCCGGTAAATTCAAGATATTCTATGTTGGCATTATAATAATTACTCGTAAGTGTAAGATTATAACAGCAATCATCGGATTTTACATTTGATGGGGTGGCTGTAATAGATATACCGTCACATGGATCGCATTGTGGAATGTCGACGCAATAGAGAATACTATCCATGCAACACCAATTCGGATAGGGCCCTGCGATCCTCGGGGTGGTATTCTGGTCGCATGCGGCAAAAAAGAAACATGCCTTTTTGGCATTATTTAAAACGATCAGCGTGGTTTCAATATATAAAGGGGAGGTTTGATTGGGTAATAAATCAGCTATTGGAATAAATTGGGGAGTAGGGGTTACATCGGGGGTTTGAGAATACAGCGTTAAACCCCGCATAGTAAAATTGGAATTGTTTTTTATTTTGAACATCATTTTAATATCACCTGCCTGACATTCCGCTTTTAAATCAAGCATTGATACACAGGAGGTGTCAACTGGGATTTTACACCCTTCAATCTTTAGTATCTTTGTGCAAACCGTGTCATTCTGAGGAGGATTGCCTATGAAATCGACATTTATATTATCAGGGCCACCACTACCCGCAAAACAAATAGTGCCTAAAGCCTGAAGCAAACCCGGGTTATCCAGGGGTATGCCGTTAAAAGAAGGCGTTTTCGTAAAAACCACCTGTGTAGCAGATTGATAGGTAATATTGGCCCAGGTACAGTTGATATCCTTGGTAACGCTGCCGATTGATACATTATGGGAAGTAATGGAAACTGCTGTAAAATAATCAGGCCGGTATTTGTTGGATATTTCAACCTGATAACAACATTCACCGGTGGGTATTCTGGTTAATTTTGCATCTGTTTTACTACAAATATCTGTTTGTTTTGGCAGGCATTCCCAGTCGTAACACTCCACATCGCCAAAACCTCCTTTCCACGACGTACTTATTGTTGATCCATCTAAATTTACCATATACGCTTCATTGAGATAGGTGGCGGGAGTAACATAATCATTAAGCGGATGGCTCAAGAGACCATAGGCTAAAAAAGGCCCTGAACCACCATTTCCCCTGATTGCATTAGACTGCGTCCAGATGATTGTATCGCAAAAGAATTGTCTTTGTTCCTTATCTTTTGCAGTGTATCCGTAATCTACGCCACCGGCACTATTATGTCCGGCGTTAATTCCCCCGGGAAATGATGACATATAAAGTTCCTGAAACAGACTCCAGGCATTGTGTTTCCCAAAATACTGGAACACATTGGAATTATGGGGAGCCCCTTTTTCGGCAACCAGCATCTCCCCTCTATATGAAAATGCGATGTCGGAGATATAGGTGCGAGGTAAAGAGACCGGTAGGTTAATTTCGAGTGAATTGGTAAGCGGGACAAAATCCCCGGTGTTGGTGAGTTTTACTGACCAAATGACCGACTGATGATCGTTCATTAATACGGCATAATAAAGTCTTGTTCCAGTGACCTCATAGTTAACAGCCAGGCCAAATATTCTTTCGCCATAATCGGCTATCTGGGCACCACTCGCATCTGGGAGAAACGGATCATACACGTAGATAATGGTTCCCGTGACCGGATCGATACAGTAAATTTTACCATCCTCTAAATTGGAGGTATAAAGTTTATTAATGGTTTTAGCATAAGCTATATTGCCAATACCATAGCCGGTATTGGGTATTGTGGTGGTTCCGATAAAGTTGCCGGTGGTGGCAATGATTGTTCCGGTTAAAACTGAAACGGTATTTAAGACTGCACTACTTGCCTTATAAATACCCGCCGGCCCACCGGTGGGATGATAGCCACTGCCTCCTGCACCGCTGACCCCAGGTGTTGCATCCGCAAGCCTTTGAGCTATATTATACATAGCCGACGTCTGTGCCCCCCAATACATTGCTGTTGTGGCAAAATAAACATTGCCTACATCATCAATGGCCGTACCGAAAACCTGTCCCATCGTGCCAACTGTCCAATTAGTTATCGCAGGATTTTTAACAGGGGGCACCCAATTGCTTCCATGGGGTGCGCCACTCTGATCACCCACTATCTTAACATCAGCTACGGGAGATAGAGAATTTACTTTCCAAATAAGATAAGTTGAATCAGGAAAACCATAATGAGTGACAACCGCATCCATTCCGGGTGTCAAAATTTGGGCTTGCATCACATTGCTTAGAAGTATTGCTAAAACAAAAAGTATTGGAAGTGTTTTTTGTTTCATAAGAAATTTTTTTGTTTTCATTTTTTTTATGGTAACCTGGTTAGTTGAATAAATTTTTATTTTATTATTTCTCCATTCCTGATCTTGATTGAAGTTTTGTTCTTCAGCTGTTTCAGAGATGATTTCAGGTTTTCCATCTTATCTGAAGGAACATTCGGATCGTTTTCCAGATCGGAAATTGCTTCATCAATTGATTTGTATTCTTTTACGTTAGCATCATCTGTATTCTTCTTTATAATTAAAAGAGGCGCAGACTTAGCGCGTTTTTTTGTAAATAAACTCATCAGCTTTTTTAAAATATTCATTTTGTTCTATACAGATTTCTGTTCAAACCTATATATAACGGCCTGACACTACAATAGCTAACAAGCATACGGTGCATGTTGGTAAGCGAACGGTATGTATCAGTAATTAAACGGTAAGCGAAGTGGGATTACCTGATTCCGGAATGATAATTTTATAGAGCTGCGGTGGAAGAGAAATAATTACTTCTGTTCCTTGTGAATGGCCATTGCGGCTGCTTAGATCTTCAAACATGATTGGCTTCGGAATCTGCATCTTAGCGCTCAGCAGTCTCAGGCGCTCTTCAATTATTTGTATCCCTTTTGATATATGATCTTCTTTTCTATTCTTCCGCGCCTCATTAATTCCAATTCCATTATCGGTAACCTTTATAATTAGTGATCGTGATATTATTGAATCAATATCAATATCTTCAAATGAGAATGAAACAGATAGAAGACCTTTATTGCCTGAATCGATAATCCCGTGCCAAAGAGTATTTTCCACAAACGGCTGGATGATCATATTCGGTATCATTATGGAACTCGTGTCAACATCGGTTCCGGTGATAATCTCATAAGAAAAGCTTTCCTGCAATCTTAGCTTTTCAAGATCGAGGTATAGCTTAAGCCGCGTGATTTCTTCCGATAAGAGAATCATACCGCTTCCTGCTGTGTCAAGATTTTTTCTGACCAGCTTTGCCATAATTGCGATATAATCATTGGCTTCTTCGTTTCTCTGGCAATTGATGAGATACTGCACGGAGTTAAGTGAGTTAAAAATAAAATGTGGATTCATCATAGCAGACAATGCCTGATGTTTAAGCTCATTAATCCTTTCGGTTAATTCTAATTCTTTCCGGGTCTTTTTATTATTCAGTTTCAAGCGCCATGTTACAACTGAAACAGAGATAAAAACAAATATTGATATTATCCCGAGTTTATACCAGATAGTTTCCTTAAAACGAGGTCTGACTTCGAAGATGAGATTGTATGGTTTGCCCCAGTCACTATTCTGAGATTTAGCCATGATCTGCAGTTCATATTTTCCACTCTCAAGAGAAATGAAATTCAGGAAATCATGATCAGTTTCTGCCCACTCGCCATTCAAATTATATTTATACTTTACCGAGCCCGGTGAGGAAAAGCTTAACGCTTTAAAATCAATGTAAACATGATTTTGTTCCGGTTCAAAAACCAGATTGTTGTAGCTTGTATAAACCGAATCACCTGCTTTGATGCTGATTATTTTCAGATCGAGTGAAAGAGGAACAAAGTTGTCGAATAAATTGATGTCAAGAAAGGATATGCCATTGCTGGTTCCGATGTATAGAAAGTTTTTCTTGTTGTCAAAACAAAGTGATAATACTTCATCCGATGGAAGACCAGTTTGCCTGTTAAGATGTTTTATTGAATTCCCGTCAAATAAATAAAGTCCCTTCATATTCCCGATCCATATCCCGTTCTTGCTGTCGGAAACAATAGAAGTTGAAGAGGATAAATCATGTCCCAGAATATTTGTGTAACTGGTAACCGAATCATTTTTAAGGTTATAATGCGCAATTCCTTTTTCGCCGGCAAACCAGACATTATTTTCATCATCCTGAAAAATTGAACTTATTCTTGAGTTCAGAACCGGATCAGAGAGGAAAAAAGATTTCCTCCATCCAGCCTTCCCTGATTTATCGAGAGAGGTGGATAATTTGCATAAACCAAGACTTGTTCCTATCCATATATTCCTTTCTGAATCCTCAAAAATTTCGTTAACGCGGTTTATATTAGCACTATCTCCAAAAATATAGAATAGGTAAGGTTGATTTTTCTTATTGTGAAGATATCTATGAACGTTTATGAAATTTCCCCCGGTTCCAAACAGGTATAATCCATTGGTTGTTTTACAGAAAGATGGCGAACTGAACATATAAAGCTTCGTTCCTTTGTAAGAAATATTTATCATTTCATGATTGCCAAATGTGCCGCAGACATAAAAATTATTGTTAATATTTTTTATATCGTAAATATAATCCGTCAAGGTTTTTCCCGAATTGCTTTTAACATGATCAAATCTTCCGTTTTCTAAAATATTCACACCGTTAAACGTGCCAATCAATAACTTACCGGATCTTTCCTGCACTATGGAATATACATTATTATTGCTCAATCCGTCTTTCTCATTGTAGCTTTTTAAATAAAGATTATTCAAACAATAAACGCCTTTACCGAATGTACTAACCCAGATATTTCCTTCAGCATCTTCCAGGTAATTATTTACGAGAGTATTCTGCAGATCCATTTTATTTCCGATATCGATGATGTTATCTGAACCGTTCGGAATTAAGTAGAAACCTTTGTTCATAATCGAGAACCAAAGATTATTATTTTTGTCTATTAAGATGGCCGTTACATCATTATTACCAGTGTGTAAATTTATTTTATATCGTGTGATTACAGTATTGTTTTGTACCTTGAAGATCATCCCCTTCGCACCGATACAATAACCGTCGTCATTACCGCCAGTAAGACAATAAACAGTAGTATCCGGCAAGCCGATAATGTGCACTTTGGTAAGGGTATCATTTCTTAAATTAAATAACCCACTTGTAGTTAAAACAATTATTTCTCTGTTCGGTAACTTTTCTAATTTAATAAGATGTTGAGGATTCAGGGAGATACTGTAATCAAACCGGCCGGAGGGTGTTTTTTCATTTATAACATCTATATTCCCATAAGCGCGATAGGCGTATAATTTTTGCTCGTCTTTTCCCGAAGGGACAGGAAATAAATAGGATGTAGCAAAACTTTTTCCGTTAATCTCTGAGCAATAGTTTTCTATCCTTCCGTTTTTTAGAACATTAATCCCATTTTCATAATTACCGATAAACAATTCACCATTTTTCCCTTCCACAAGAGATGTAATGGAATTGGAATTCAGGCCGTCACCAGTTCTGAATGAAGTAAAGTGCTTTCCGTCGAACTTGCTCAATCCGTTTAAAGTACCAAACCAGATAAAACCGTTTCTATCCTGAATGATCGTAAAAACGGTTGAAGAAGCCAGGCCATCAGAGGAAGTGTAATGATAGTAGGGAGGTGTCTGCGAATAAAGTTGAGCATACCAAAAAAAAACGATAACGGTAACTATTAGAATTTTTTTAAGCATATTCAGACCGTATTCAGCGCTGCTTTTATTTTCTGGATAAATTCCGGAGCTTTCCGGCGCGAAATCTCAATCCGGCTGCCGTCTATCATTGTCACATAGTTGCCGCTGATGTTTGAATAGGCTTTAATATACTTCAGATTGATCAGATGAGATCTGTGAATTCTATAAAATTTTTCTTTCGGCAGGGTATCCTCAAAATCTTTCAAAGTATGGGAAACGATTTTATTCTTTCCGTCTTTAATAACCACTTTTGTATAACATCCATCGGCTTCAAGACGGATTAAATCGTCAAATACCAGTACATCAAAACCGTGAGATGCAGGAAGAACTAATTTATCCGTTTCGTGAACAGTCCCGACTTTTATCTTCTTATTTTTTATGGATAGAAGTTTTTTAACTGTCTGCTTAAGCTCCTTAATATTCACCGGTTTAAGAAGATAATCTTCGGCGCCGACTTTTACGGCATTGATTCCAAATTCCTCATGAGCGCTGACGAATACAACCATAAAGTTCCGATCGTCGTATTCATCAAGAAAATCAAACCCGTCCAGTACCGGCATATTAATATCGAGGAACACTACATCTGGCTTATGAACCATTACAAGTTCCTTTGCACTAACCACAGAATCCGCACATCCCAGAATTTCAATCTCATGACAATAATTTTCAATGATTTTCTTAAGGTTTTCTCTTCCATGAAGTTCATCATCAACTATTATTGCTGTTAGCTTGGTAAGTACACTTTGTGAAGACATGATTCTTTAGTTTTACTCGAATAAACAAATATAAGTTTATTTTGTTTTGCACATCGAAGTAATTAAAACGACTGCAAAAAGGAGCAAAGCGACGGCGCCTCCGGCCAGGAATTCCCTGGGATGAAAGTAGTTTCCGGTAATTCCGGCCAGTATAAACCCGATTCCCCAGAAAAGATGAACCCACGAAAAATGGCTCCGAAAGTGCTGAAAAGCTTATCGAACCGGTCCATAGCGGGGGTCAAACGAGGGGACCAATGAAAAACTTAT
>JBBAAF010000071.1:0-19532 GCA_041658425.1 Bacteroidales bacterium
CTGAAGATGAGCTACCCTGGTGTAGGAACAATTATGGACTCAAAGCCCGATCAAGCAGGGATGATAGACTTAGCATATCCAATTAAAGAGTTTGAGGTTTTAAGATTGGCTTCCCGTTTTTCGCAGGGAGTGCAAATTGCGATTTATCCAGATTCAGTAATAATATTTTGGGATAGGCTCGGATTGAGCAGGGCCAACTTTAAGGTAGAAGGCAAGGTGTCGGCGACCGTTAAGCTGGTAGCGGCCACCGACGGCCAATCAGTGATCATGACTGCAAAAATCATAAACTTATCAGGTACTGATGTGCGTCAGGTGATCTTTCCCGATTTCCAGGGTCTGCTCCCTTTTGCAGGAGAAAATGGCACCTTCTTCCGAACTGGTAATTTTGCCAACCTTCCATTTGTAGAGCTTGCCAAAGACGATACTAAAGAAAGCACCCCATTCATGATCGATGCAGCTTTTTATTCGGTACAATATGTGGGAAGTGGGATGATGAAAAATAAGGATATGATTGTGCGATGGATGGATTTGGGAGGTCTTAATGGAGGGGTAAGCCTGTTTCCCAGGCGTTGGGGCTGGGATCCACAAGTTCCCATACGGTTGCGTCGATCTGAATTGGAACCAAAGCTACGAATAATGTGCCTGAATGATACGCTGGTAAAACAGGGTGAAAGTTGGCAAAGTGGAGAGTGGGTGCTTACCCCGCACCTGAATGGATGGGCTGCCGGAATTGGGCCCTATAAAGCATGGGTAAATCAAAACTACAAGCGCTACTATCCTATGCCAAAGCATGTGAGAGAAGGGATAGGCTTCCGAACGGTGTTTATGAGTCAGTACCAACCCGCTGATCCACGGGATGCCATATTTACTTTCAAAGACCTACCCAGGCTTGCCGCAGAGTGTAAAGAGAATGGCATAGATGAAATGGTGATTTGGGCATGGTGTGAAGCTTTTACGCTGCCATTGCCAAAACCTTTTGCACACCTTGGAACCGAACAGGATATGATAGATGCTGTGAAGGAGTGCAAGAAGTTGGGTGTGAATCTTGTGCCATTTATCACCGTTCTTCAGGCTAATCCAAAAACAGCACCACGCTACAATTTGAAAGTCGAAGGTAACAAAGGCTGGACATACCATACCGAATTGATTCCCACAAGGAATCCACATTACGCAACATACATGTCGACCGTACAAGCAGGGCCCACAAACAAGCTTTGGCAGAAGGACGTACTTGCTGGGTTGAAGCATTTGGTAGATATAGGCATTCCTTCGTTTTGCTGGGATCAGTTCTACACTACTCCAGACCCCGAACCCAATATGATTTCTCTTGCAAAACAAATCATGGACTACGCAAAGAAGGCCGATCCTCAGAGTACCTTCTCTGGTGAGGAACTGATGAACTTTGAACTAGATGCGGGTTTACTAGACTACACTTGGAATTGGGATGGGTACATGGATCGCAAAGTGTTGACCAGCACATTCCCCTCCCCAAGGATCAATTCCTGCATTAGCTCGTCGCCTTTGGCTGCGAAAAAAGCCTTTGCAGATAACTTGTACATGAATATATTTCCTCGCAAAGCGGAGTCCATCAATGGCTCGGACTACATCTCCAACTATCCGGATTTGAGCAAAGCACTGAAGCAGTGTGCTAAACTTAAAAAGCAATTTCTGCCCTATTTTACTGAGGGAGATTTGGTGGGAGATTGTCTACTAAACAAGCCACTCAATGGGGTACATGCTTGCGCATATACACTGCCAGACCGGGCAATCATGATATTGATCAGCACCTCTCCCCTCAAACAAGTAGTGGAATTTGATGTGAACCTTGCACCATGGGTAAAGTCAACAGATGGCAATTACGAGGTCAAACAATACGACGAAAACGGCAAGCTTGTTTCAACAACACCTGCAAACGCTACCTGGCACGGTAAGTCAAAAAGTCTTGAAGCCAATGAAATGACAGTACTTGAGTTTATAGGGAAATAGTTGAGCCTAAACATACTCCTCAACAGCTCTTCTTATTAGCCTGTTGTTTGTTGTTGCTGAAAAAATGGATGTAGAAACCAACAATCAAAATATGAAAACACTAAGTATCGCATTGATTCTTTTTGCCCTTCTCTTAATTGCGGGCTGCAAACAAACGACACATCCTTCAGGTGATATCTGGAGTCTTGCGGAAGCAAGAAAATCGGACTTGCGTCTAAGTGTATATGTTACCGCCCAAACTGTTGAGCAGATGTTTACTAAAGAAGCAGGCCGGCGGGAAGTATTATCTCTTTTGCGTTGTAATGGGATAACAAAAGTTTATATAGAAGTTTACCGTAGCGGATTAGTCATTTCGACAGAGGTGATAAGAAGCAGCGTTTCGTTTTTAAAAGAGAACGGATTCGAGGTTGTGGGTGGTATTGCTACGGTACCGGGGGGTAATTTCGGTGTGGCCCAGGAAGGACCGCTGACCTGGTTCAATTGGCAAAACCCAAAAACTCAAAACGACCTGCGAAAAGTCATGGAAGACTCAGCACCATTTTTCGACACTTTCATTGTTGATGACTTCCTTTGTACTGCCGATACAAGCCTTGAATCGAAGACTGCTAAAGGAGAAAGGAGTTGGTCGGAGTATAGGCGGTCACTTTTAACAGAACTTTCCCAGTCTGTTTTTATAAAACCAGCCAAAAACAAGAATCCCGCAATTAAAATCATCATAAAATACCCCCAATGGTACGACCGTTTTCATCTTTTCGGATACGATGTTGTAACTGAACCAAAACTGTTTGACGGGGTTTGGGTAGGTACTGAAACCCGCGGACAATATACCCAGCGTTATGGGTTTGTTCAACCCTACGAAGGATTTATAAATTTCCGCTGGATTTCGACCTTTGCAGGAAATAAAATCGGAGGAGCATGGTTCGATCATGGAGATTGTACCGATATTGATTTTATCGAACAGGCTTACCAATCGGTACTTGCCGGAGCAAAAGAACTGGTAATTTTCAATTTCGATAGTTTTGTAACCGGTCATCCTGGTCATCATCTCCTGCGGCAGGATTTTGAAAAACTAGCCGATCTAGCTGAAACAATTTCCAAAAATCCTGTTCAGGGAGTTGTAGGCTATAAACCACCCAATAGCGATGCCGGGGGTGATCTTTACCTGTTGGACTACGTTGGAATGTTTGGAGTTTCTCTTGTCCCCTATTCGAAATACCCCGAAAACGCCAAAGTAATTTTCTTGCCCACCCAAGCAGCAACTGACCAGGAGATTCTGGCGAAAATTATGAAATCTCTGGATAATGGGGCAAAAATAATAATGACAACGGGGTTTATTGCAAATGCTATTGGTGGCGAACAACTGGCGCAGCTTGCCCAAATTAAATGGCCTCTGCCAAGTGTACAATCTGTAGCAGAAACAATAATTTCGGAGGGTAATCCACAGAAGTTGAAATTCACATTAGACATGGATTATCAAATCATTCCGGATGGGGCCAATATTCTTCTTCAGACAACAGATTCAGTCAATAGTCCTTTCCTGATTCAGAACCAAAACAGAAATATTTATGTGCTTAATTCACATACTTTTTCTCAAAAAGATTTTGATGCGGTGGGCGAAGTTTTGCTTTGCCCGCGACAATTAGGGTTGCTCGAGCTTCCAAAACCATGGATTAATACCATACGTTCTGCATTTCATTTTGGAGATGAACCTGTTATTGATGCACCATCCCGAATTTCAATGCAGCAACTTACCAATCGTAGTTTTATTATCCATAATTACAATCAGGAGAATACGACTGTAAACATTCGGCTTCCTCAGGCAGCAGCGTATGTTGATGGCTTTTCGGGAAAAACAATTCTGGCAGAAGGGAAAGAAATCAAATTAGAAATGGCGCCTCGCTCACGTATTTGGGTGAGGATTAATAATAAATAGATAAGCAATGAAAAATCTACTTTTAATTACAAGTGTATTATTGTTATTAGCAATCAGTTTTCCTTCAAAAGGAGATAATCTGACCGCGAGCGTATCATCTGTAGATATTACCCCTCCGATTGAGATGAAATATGCGTTAGGTGGTTACGGCGAACGGATGAATAAGCCGGCAGAAGCAATCCATGACCAAATTTGGGCTAAAGCTTTGGTATTGCAAATGGATAACCGCAAGTATGCCATCATAACACTTGATATTCTGGGTCTTCCATCAAATGTAAAAAGTGATCTGATCAAAAGAATTTCACATCATGGATGGAGCATGGAAAATATAATGCTTTTGCCCAGTCATTCGCATGGGAGCCTCGAAATGGCCGCGCTGAACAGTAAGAACCTCCTGAATAGTCCTCAAATTGGAATCTTTCAACCGGAACTACTTGCATTTCTGCTGGATAAACTTGAAGCACTTATCAACGATGCTGACCGAAACTACCAAACAGTCAATGTCGGAACAGGAAGCTGGCTTATTGACGGACTTAACCGAAACCGGCGAAAAGATCCTGATGTGGATAAGGAGCTGATAGTTACCAGGATTGACCTGACAAATGGCAAACCGCTGGCCGTTTTGGTAAACTGGACAGCCCATCCTACTTTTCTGGGTGGAAAAGATATGCTGGTTTCTGCTGAATGGCCGGGCTACCTGCAAAACGAACTTCAGAACTTAATTGGGAACGGAGTAACAGCAATGTTTTACAATGGCGCAGAAGGAGACCAGTCACCAGTACTGGACGGAGCAAATAATGGCTACCAAAAAATTGAAATCTACGGCAAAAAAATAGCGGCTAAAGCCTTTGATTTATTTAATGAGATAAAAACAAAAAAAGTTAAAGAGTTAACATACAGCTATAATGTGATCAAATTGCCCGAACATTCTGCACATCCATCGTTTATGAAAACCGGAGGTGAGGAATATGGTTTGGATGAAAATTCGGTGAAAATGGTAATGAATATGTTATGCCCGACAGAAGTTGGATTGGGAGCCGTAAGAATTGGAGACTTGCTTATTTCGTGGGTGCCGGGCGAAATGACGGCAGAATTGGGATTGAATGTAAAGAAAACCATCAAGAACAGCGGAATAAAACATGTTGCAATTGGAGGACTTGCTAACGAATGGATCTGTTATATTTTGAGCCGTGACCAATATATTAATGGCGAGGGATATGAATCTAGTGTAAGCTTTTACGGCCCTGATTTAGGAGATCTTATTTCAAACGAAATTATTAAGACAGCATTGCCTTTAACCAAAGCAAAAAATGATTGACCGACGTGATTTTCTGAATCTGATAGCAAGTATTGGGGTAACTGATATATGGATGCCACTTTTTAAATCACCCAAAATGAAGTTTCAGTTTCTTTTTACCCGAATCTTTTTAATAGCCTTTATCCTGTTTACCTCAGGAGTTGTGATTGCCCAGACAACAGATTTTAGCAGGGCTGTAATTATTGCTTCTTCAAAGATAAATTCTCCTGTCAGGGAAACAGCTATCAGGGTTTTTCAGGAAGAAGTGGCTCAAAGAACCTCGATAAATCTTCAGCTCACATCGAAATGGGGAAAAGCTGCAATAATTGCTCTTGCAACAATTACGGATATTGAGCTGAATGGATTAGCTGTGCCCAAACGGATCGGAGAAAACTTGCCGGAAACCAAAGCCGAAGGGTTCAGGATTTACCATGACAAATCGAATGGAAAGGAAATTCTCTGGTTGATTGGTGCTGATGATCGGGGAGTAATCTTCGCTGTCGGGCAGTTTTTAAGAACAGCTGAACTTTCCAGGAATAAAATAGCATTCAACAAGATAAATGAAATTGCTACCTCACCGGTTTATTCCATTCGGGGACATCAGTTGGGGTATCGCAATACAGCTAATTCCTGGGATGCATGGACGGTTAGTCAATTCGAGAAATATATCCGGGAATTGACCCTGTTCGGGTCAAATTGTATCGAGAACATTCCTTTTCAGGATGGTCCTCCGGGTCCCAATATGAAGGTGCCCAGAGATGAGATGAATACAAAGATGAGTGAAATATGCAATAATTACGGACTTGATTATTGGGTATGGACCCCGGCTGATGTTGACTTGGCTGATGATTCAAAATTTAAGGCAGAAGTAGAAAAGCATGCCGGGTTTTATAAGAACTGTCCGCGGCTCGATGGCGTATTTTTTCCGGGTGGCGATCCGGGCAGTAATCACCCCAGATTTGTTATGCCTTTCCTGAAGGAAGTTGCTGCAGAACTTAAGAAATACCATCCCAATGCCGGCCTTTGGATTTCCCTTCAAGGCTTTAGCGATGAGGAGGTCGATTATTTTTATGAATATCTCGAAAAAGACAGCCCGGATTGGCTGGCCGGTGTGGTATCGGGACCCAGTAGCCCGGATTTGGCGGCAACACGTTTCCGGTTGCCTGAAAAATACAAACATCGCCATTACCCCGATCTTACACATACCGTACGCTGCCAGTATCCTGCCGAGAACTGGGATCAGGCTTATGCCCTCACAGAAGGACGTGAAGTTTGTAATCCGCAGCCTTTTTATTACGCAAAAATCCATAACCGTTTTGCTCCGTTTACCGACGGGTTCCTTTCCTATTCCGATGGTGTGCATGATGATGTGAACAAAGTTGTTTGGAGCCAGATGGCCTGGAATCCTGAAAAGGATGTCCGCCAGGTGTTGGTGGAATATTCCCGTTTCTTTTTCGGATCATCAGTATCTGATGTTGGCGCTGACGGAATTTTAGCCCTGGAACGGAATTGGGTAGGATCGTTGGAAGAAAACGGCGGTGTGGAGACAACATTTGCTTTTTGGCAGAACCTTGAATCAAAACATCCGGAACTGAAGGGAAACTGGCGTTGGCAACAGCTTGTAATGCGTTCGTATTATGACACATACACTAAACGCCGAAAAGAATATGAGCAGAATCTTGAAAAAGAGGCCAATGGCATTCTTGCACAAGCTGGAAAGATTGGTTCAGAAAAAGCAATGGAAGATGCATTAACAATAGTAAGCAGAGCTGATAAAGAACCAATTTCTCCTGAATTAAAGCAGAAAATAGTTGATTATTGCGAGGCTTTATTTCGATCAGTTGGAATGCAAACAAGTATTAAAAAGTATAATGCCAGTGGAGCCGAACGTGGAGCCATTCTCGATTTTATTGATTATCCTTTAAATAACAGATGGTGGCTGGCCGATGAATTTAGTAAGATTCGCAAGATGGCGACTGAGAAGGAAAAACTTGAACGTCTTGCAATTATCTGTACCTGGGAAAATCCGGGTCCGGGAAGCTATTACGACAATGTTTCGGATGTATCAAAAGGTCCGCGTGTGAAAACCAGGACTGATGATGGAACCGATGTAGCCTGGTGGGACAATGGAATGAGCCGGAAACGATTGTCAACACAGTTGTTCCAAAACTTTCCCAGGTTGGAATATCCTGATCTTGACCCGAATGGACGTTACACTATCCGGATTTCAGGATTTGGTGATGCCCTGTTACGGGTCGATGGGGAACGAATTGAACCAACAATTTATAATAAAGGGCTTGAGGAGTTTAAAGAGTTTCCATTGTCACAGAAGTATGTCAGCGATGGTAGGATTGAAGTATCCTTCGACCAACCGGAAGAATCGCATTTAAACTGGCGGCAACAATCGAAGATATGTGATATCTGGTTGTTGAAGAAATAATTACAGACGGATTACTGCCAGGATCCTCGCCATAATCGAATCATCTTAACCATGAAAGAACTTTATCCGCTGTTTGGCATCGTAACTGTTTTAAACACGCCATTCAGGTCAGATGACACCATAGATTTTCAGGCAGTCAGAAACAATGTGCGCGAAGCTTTGAAGGCTGGCATTGCCGGTTTTCTCGTTCCTGCTATGGCTTCTGAAGTTTCCAGATTAACAGGTACTGAAAAAGTAAAAATGGTGGAGGCCGTGCTGGATGAGGTGAATA
This sequence comes from Bacteroidales bacterium, assembly GCA_041658425.1. Lineage (GTDB taxonomy): Bacteria > Bacteroidota > Bacteroidia > Bacteroidales > UBA12481 > UBA12481. Next base: position 7,928 of record JBBAAF010000071.1, read on the forward strand.
ACAGGGTTCCTGTAATTGCCGGTACCGGAGAAATGAAATTAGCCCCGAGTAAAGAACTTTTGAAATCCTATTTGGGTTTAGGATGCCGAAATGTGCTTTTCCAGATTCCTTACCGTGATGATCATCAATTCAAAGCTCATTTCACGGAATTAGCTGAAATTGATTTTGATATGATCATGTTGCAGGATTGGAATGCTTCCGGATATGGGTTGTCTGATAAATTGATCTGTGACTTATTCGAAAACACTGAAAACTTCCGATGCCTGAAAGTTGAGGCCGTCCCTGCCGGAATTAAATACTCAAGAATTCTGTCCCTGACTGAAGGCCGGTTAAATGTCAGCGGAGGTTGGGCCGTCACCCAGATGATTGAAGGGCTGAAGCGGGGGGTTCATGCATTTATGCCAACCGGTATGCATTGGATTTATTCAGAGATTTACAGGCTTTGGAAACTGGGAAAAGAAGACGAAGCGACCATTTTATTTCACAAAATTCTGCCTGTATTGGCATTTTCCAACCAGCATCTGGATATCTCTATACACTTCTTTAAGCGACTGTTAAATCGTCAGGGCATCTATCCAACGGCCAATGTTCGTAAGCCCATCCTCCCTTTTGATATAGTTCATGAGCAGATTGCGGATAAACTGATCGAAGGCATAATCGAATTGGAACGTGAATTAATATCAAAATAAGAAATCACCACATCAATCGCTATGGAGATAAAACAACAATTAATCAGCTATATCGCTCCAGGCGCACCGGCAACACGACGTCCGGCTTCCGGATATCTCTCCTTTCTTAGACCTGAGATCGGTTTTACCCCTAAATGGTTCAGCGAAGCCCTGGGAATCGACTTCGGAAAAAAATGGCATACGGATCCGGAGTATCGGCTGCAAACCCGGGTAAAGATGGTTCAGGAATTAGACAAGCGATTTCCCGGCGCTTCGATCGGACGAATAAATGCGAATACAATTGATATATTAACAGGCACTTATGGCACCTGTGCCATTGCTGCAATTTACGGTATTCCCGTCAGGTACGATCAGGAACAATGGCCAACCTCTGAACATCAATATCTTTCTGACGATGAGCTCGAAAACCTCACACCTCCCGATCTTGGCCAAAACGCTTTCTTTCAATCGTTGTTGGAACAAGTGGATTGGATCGGAGAACAGGAAGGTAAAGTTGCCGGATTTATGAATTGGCAGGGTGTGCTCAACAATGCTCAACGGCTTTGCGGACAGGATATTTTTATTGATATGTATCTGACTCCCGAAAGAACAAAACACATGCTCGATTGCGTTTGCACCACCATGATTGAAGCTGCAAAAAGGTTGCATCAAAAACAACAGGCCTATGATGATTCCCTGATCTTCTTTACAGTAAGCAACTGCCTGGTTAATATGGTAGAGCCCGATCTGTACAAGGAGTTTCTGTTGCCTTTCGATCAGAAAATTGCTGATTCATTTGATGTTATCGGGATTCATAATTGTGCCTGGAGCGCCACTCCTTATCTCGTACATTATGCAAAAATCCCGGGAGTGGCCTACCTTGATATGGGCATTGATTCCGACCTGGAAAAATCCCGTTCCCTTTTCCCTGATACCCGTCGTGCAATCATGTATACCCCGATGGATCTTGCAAATAAACCGTTAAGCGAAATTGAGGTTGATCTTGAGAAAATCGCTCAAAACTATGGCCCTTGCGATATTGTTGCTGCGGATATAGAATCCGGGACTCCGGATAGTAAGGTACAAGATTTCATGGAATTATGTAATCAAATTTCAGGAAAATTTCAATAAACAAATCACTTTAAATCACAAATACTATAAAAAAATAGGGAGGAATATATCAATGAATACAATCAAATTAGGACTTTTTTTACTGAGTATTACCTTTTTAACCGGGTTAAACACTTCCACAGGACAAGTAATTCCAGTAATTAAATGCACCAGCTATTTCCAGGAAATAAAAATAATATTACTTTTGAATAAATTCGTGTTACGATGACTGTTACCCGTTTCAGTATTAGTCTCGAAGAAGAACTGCTTAAAGAGCTCGATCAGTTTGCTCAAGACAACAGTTTTGCAAACCGCTCCCAGGCATTAAGACATTTGATTGAAAAAAACATTGTAGAAAAAAAATGGCATTGCAATAATACTGTTGCCGGTGCTATAGTTATGATTTACGACCATCATAAGAAAGATATTCTCGCAAAATCAAATGATATCCAGCACAATTACTTTGATGTGATTTTATCATCCCAGCACTATCACCTGAGCCATGATATTTGTCTGGAAATTATTGCAGTTAAAGGATATGCCAATAAACTTACAGAATTGTCAGACAAGCTAATTAGTATCAAAGGTATTAAACATGGGAAGCTGATCATGAGCAAAACCGATTAGTTTTTTTTATCATAGCGGTAACACGTTTTATATATTTCGTAATATTTTATTAAACCAGAATCATGAAAAAACAATTATCTTCACTAGTAGCTGCAATAATAATAGCCATACCGGCATTTGCACAGGAAAACATACGATCGGCACTTCAGGATACTATTAACCTCGATGAGGTGATAGTTACCGGAACAACTGTAAAAGTGAATAAGAGAAACGTACCCATGGCTGTTTCGGTGGTCAATAATCTTCAAATAGCAGAGAGTAATGAATCGGCCCTTTTACCTATATTAAACGGACGCGTACCTGGTCTATTTGTAACCGAGCGGGGAGTTATGGGTTTTGGTGTGGCAGGTAATGCAGCAGGGCAAATCTCAATAAGAGGTATTGGCGGCAGCCCAACAACGGGAGTGTTAATGCTGATTGACGGTCATCCTCAGTTTATGGGTATTTTCGGACATCCCCTGCCCGATTCATATGTTGCATCTGATGTCGAACGCGTTGAGGTTATACGAGGACCCGGATCCATACTTTATGGTTCAAATGCAATGGGTGGTGTTATTAATATTATTACAAAGAAACAGACAAGAGATGGTTTTCATGGCAATGCTCATTTTATTTATGGTTCGTACAATACACAAAAATACATGGCATCTGCCGGCTACAAAAAGAATAAATTGAGCCTGTTTGCATCCATTAACCATGATCAGACTGACGGACATCGTTCGAACTCAGATTTTAACATAACTAATGGATACATGAAACTTTCCTACCAAATGAATAATAAAATCGATGTAAATACTGATTTCAGCCTGGCACACTTCAAAGCTACTGACCCCGGCCCCGATACCCTTAATGCAGTTCCCGGTAGCTCGCTCGATATCATAAGAGGTTATTGGTCATTTACAGTTGACAACAATTATAAAAAGTATTCAGGCTCTGCAAAACTGTTCTATAATTTCGGAGAACATAATATATCCGACGGATTTCATTCAACAGATGCCAATTATGGCTTGAATATCTATGAATCTATTAAGCTCTTTAAGGGGAATAATTTAACTCTTGGTGCAGATTATCTGATCTACGGAGGGATTGCTGAGAATGAAAAGGCGATGGGTGGTCAGGGAATGATATTTAAGGATACAACAGTGTATGATGCAGGTATTTATGGTTTTGTACAACAGACTTTATTCGACCGGCTGACTCTTAATGCAGGTTTACGCCTGCAGAATCATCAGGTTTATGGAACAGGGTGGATTCCTGCCGGTGGCTTAGCTTATAAAATTGCCCGACATACCACTTTAAAAGTTTCAATAGCCAAAGGATTCAGAAGTCCTACAATCCGTGAACTGTATATATGGAATCACAACGTAAACCTAAGCCCTGAAACAATAATGAGTTATGAGACAGGTTTACTGCAATCTTTTTTAAATCAGAAACTGAAATTCGAATTAACAGGTTACATTGTCAATGGCAATAACCTGATTATTAATGTTCCATTAGTCGGTTTACAAAATGCCGGAGAGGTATTTAACAAAGGGATTGAGTTTGCAGCCACTGCAAATCCTTTCGAAAACCTGGGCCTTAATCTGACATACTCTTATATCAATATGAAGAGTCCTGTTTATGCCACACCAAAACATCATCTGTTTTTAAGTTGTAACTACCGCTTGAAAAAACTGCAGTTAACTGCAAGCATCCAGTATGTAAATCATCTCGATACTGATCCCTCAGCAAATGTCAGCTTTCAGAATTACACATTATTCGATTCCAAAATATCATATCAGGTCTGGAAATATGCTGAATTATTTATCAGCGCCGAGAATATCTCAAATCAGAAATATGAAAATAACCTCTATTATCCAATGCCCGGGATTACTGCTTTCGGGGGAGTTAAAATGAGATTCTGATGATTTATTTAATTATTTATCAATCATTTAATTTAACCTGTATTATTTCCAATTAAAACCACAAACAAGAATAAAGAGAAGCGATTTAATCTTAAATCTGTATTTGATAATAGAATATTCAATTAAAATGCAAGCCGTGGATTTTTTTAATTGAACATATTCCCGATCTTGATACCAAAATAAATGGTTCTGGGGGATACCGGTCCATAAATTAAGTCGGATCACGGTTAATTCCTATATCAAAATCGGACTGATATGAATTGAATATATTTTTCATACCTGCAAACCATTGAAGGGTGGCTCCATTGAGTTTCATATTATAGGATAATTTAAAACCCAGATCAAAGAAGGGATCTGATTCATGTAATTCACCCGAATCGGAGTCTGTAAGGGGACCAAAATATGGGACCAGCATTCTTCCTGTATAACTCCCGGTGGTTGAAAAACAGAAATCCTTCATAAAATCCCAGTCTGCCACAAAAAACCCATAATTGGCAGGTGTGCGGAAAAACCGTCTCTGATCGAATTGCTGCACTACATCATATTTGCTTGACTGAACAGTAAATCCCGAAATCAAAGTGAAGTCTTTCAACGGCTTCAGTTTCAGTTCCATATTTATTCCCTGAACAGTAGCTCCACTTTCAGCATTTCTCCGGGTATAAAGTACCCTCCCGTGTTCATCCGGTAATCCTATTTCGTTTACAAACGGATCTGTAAGTCTGGTATAGAATCCTTCAATAAGGAAACCGGTGGTAACCGTTCCCAGCAGTTTGTTAAAGTCAAGGAAGACCATTATACTATGGCTGGTTTCCTGTTTCAAATTAGGGTCGTTGACATTAATTACCTGCCGTGAACCAGATGTTTCTATATGAAGGTCTTCGTCGAATATCTGCGGGGCACGATAGCCTTGTGAATAGCTTATTCTTGCCTGTAAAGACTCGAAAACTTCGTACATAAGGCTTATTCGTGGGTATCCGTCCGGCGTACTGCACCTTGTTAATGATTTATAGCAGATCGTTCCACTGCTTGCGAGCAGCAGCAGCTACTTTGTCAAAATCCCATGCATAATCGCCCATTTCCACCTTCAGGTTGTTGCGTGCCCCCTCCAGATCTACCAAAGAGAGACCCAGCTTCAGCATAACCGGCTTCCCCGCCTTAGTATCGTAATTTACAAAAGCGGCCACATCGCCAGCTCCACTTATTAATGAAGTATTATCAATTATTGTATCATTGACCCAACCACCCATACTCTTGAACGGCTTGCTAAACTGTATAGAAAAGAAGAGTTTGTACTCCATATTCTTCGTTGCTGGCACAATGGTATTGGCATAACCCTCTATCAATGCATCGCTCACCTTACTTATTTTAGCATCAAGTATCTCTGCCTGATCCTCAGCCGGGAAAAGTAAGTCGAGTATAATTCGTGCATTGCCCTCTTTATCGAAAGTGTATTTATGAAAGCCACAACGAGTGGTAACCGTCATCTCGGCCTTGCAGTTGGCACCGTAAAGAAGAAAAGGAGATGTATTAGTTTCATTTGAATTCACTTTTTGCTCATCGAAGGCGGCGCATCTTCCGGATTGGCTCCCCATTTTTTATTCGGTTCCGGCCCCATTTCGAAGATAACTATTCCACCATCAGTAATTTCCTTATGTGAGAGACAGGTACTACTGATTGGATTGCCGTTTAAGCTTGCCGATTGAATGTATTTATTCTTTTGGGAATTATTCAGAGCCTGTATTGTAAATGTTTTGCCATTGCCAAGATCAATAGTCACATTTCCGAACAGAGGACTTCCGATGGCATAGGACGGACTGCCGGGCGTAACCGGATAAAATCCCATAGCGCTCAAAACATACCACGATGAAAGTGATCCCATATCTTCGTTCCCGCATAAACCTCCTGGCCCGATCCTATATAGTTCTTCGGTTACCTGCCTGGTTCGTTGTTGTGTTTTCCAGGGCTCTCCGGCATAGTCATACAGGTAAGCAACATGATGAGAGGGTTGATTTCCTTGAACATATTGCCCGATAGTGCCTACTACTCCTACATATTTCGGAGGTGTTATATTTGGGCTCATCTCAAAGAATGTGTCCAATTTTTCGGTAAATGCTTTATTACCGCCAAAAAGTGTAATGAGCCCTTGTACGTCATGCTGGACCGACCAGATATATTGCCAGGCATTTGATTCTGTATAATGGCGGTTCGGGCGTCTGCCAACCAGAAGCGGATCGAAATACTTGTAATAGGAATGCTCTCCTTCTTTCACAATTTCCTGTTCGTGTCCATTTAATCCTTCAAGCCATGAGCCATCAAACTTTCTCGGACGCATGAACTGAGTTTTGGTATCCCATAAATTTTGGTAATTATGCGCCCGTTTCATAAATAGCTCGTAATCTTCATTCTTGCCAAGTTCTTTGGCCATTTGTGCGATGCACCAATCGTCATAAGCCAATTCCAATGTGTTTGGTACCGATTCAGTTACCTTATCCACAGGAGTATATCCAAGTTCCTTGTAATAAGTAAGGCCAGATCTTCCGGCGGAATGAGGGATGGGAGGTTTCGGCTCTTCAAGTGCTTTTTTACGCATTGCTTCGTATAGAAATTTCACATCGAAATTCCGGTAACCTTTCAAATATGCATCAACGATTATCGGGATAAGGTGATCGCCAACCATTGCTTCACCATAAACATTGAGAAAATGTTGCGCCGGAAGCCAACCATAATCTTGCGTTTTTGCAACAATTGACTTGACAAAATCATTAACATGATCAGGTGCAATTAATGTCAAAAGAGGATGCTGCGTCCTATATGTGTCCCAGCATGAGAACGATCCGTAAAAATCGTACCCCTTAGCTTCATGCACTTTTTTGTCTGATCCAAAGTATTTACCATCCACATCCTGCGATATATATTGTGCAAGCAAAGAGTGGTACATAGCCGTATAAAAAATCTCTTTCTGGTCATCGGTGGCTCCATCAATTTTAATCCTCGACAACTCTTTGTTCCATAACTCGCGTGCATTATTTCTTATCCGATCAAAATCCCAATGTGGGATCTCGGTATTCAAATTATTCCGGGCACCTTCGATACTCGTATAGGAGATCCCGACCTTTACCAGAACCTGTTCATTTTCTGAAGTTCTGAAAGTGACAAATGCGCCGATATTCTTACCAGTCTCACCATTCTTATAAGGCCATATACTCCCGCCTGATTCAGGAGTTTTATATTCATTGTCGAAGGTGCCGTAATAGGCAAAAGGTTTACTGAATTCGGCAACAAAGTATACTTTGCCAAGTCCGGCACTTTTTACTCCTTCAATCCGGTTGTTATTTAAAATCTTTAGTTCCGACAGATCCTCGGAGGAATTGGTCCCGATTTGATGTCCCAAATCTAAAATGATTCTGGAATTTTCGGCTTTCGGGAAAGTATAACGATGAAATCCAGTTCTTTGGGTCGATGTCAGTTCAGCTTTAATGTTATAGTCTTTTAAAATGACTGAATAGTATCCCGGAGAGGCAATTTCATCGGCATGGTCAAATCTTGACCTGTACCCTTCATCAGGATTTTCCAATGGTCCCGGAACAGTTTGAAGTTTATTTCCCACCGTTGGCATTAGCAGGACATCTCCCCCGCTCACCATTCCGGTACCACTCCAGTGCGTATGGCTAAAACCCATGATAGAGCTTTCGGAATAGATATATCCGGCACAATAGGTCCAGCCCTGTGTGTTGATATCAGGACTTAAATGAACCATCGCGAATGGAAGGGATGCCCCGGGGAAAGTATGTCCGAAAAAATCGGTCCCGATAAATGGATTTACATAGTTTGCCGGATCTCCTGATTGTGCGCCTGCTGAGTTTTGCATTCCAATGCCAAAGACAAGGCTAAAAATGAATAACCGGATGAATAAACTCCTCATAATTTCTATTTTTTTACATTGAATGAGTCAATTAGCTTATTCTCAAAATTAGCTGCTTTATAGGTCAATCTATTACCATTAATTTGCAAATATTGGTAAAGATAACCTTCTGTATTCCGGACTGCAGCATAAGGTTCGTTAGTAATCTCGTGATTATTTGTTGGAATTCCCACAGAGATGACATAAGCGGTTCCATCATCGTAGGAAGAAACAACCTGTCCACCCTTCATGGGTTTTGAGCGCATGTAGTAATGGATATGACCGCTCATTACCATATCTGCATGGTATTTATCGAAGATGGGCACCCAGGCCTTTTGAATGTTTAAATAGGGTTCTTCCCAGTTGTACGGAGGAAAATGAAACATAGCAAATTTCCAGGTAGCATCTGTATTAGCGAGCTGAGCTTCGATCCATGAAGATTGGGCTTCAATAGGAGACGTAGCATCAATCATCAGGAACAAGGCATTTTTATACCTGAATGAGTAGGTGTGTTCTTTTTCTACACCGTCAGGCCCATTTTTCGGATAACTAAAAAGCTCCCGGTACATCAAGGCTCCTAGACCACTCCTGTTGTCATGATTTCCAAGTACTGACATAAGCGGCTTACGGCAAATAACATCATTAGAGAATTCAAAAAGATCGTCCCACTGATTACGATGCAAGCCATCGCTAACCATGTCTCCTGCAATAGAATAAAATGCGGCATCGGGATGAGTTTTTTCAGCATTATTAAATAGCTCCCCAAATTTGGGGGAATAATGAGTATCGCCAAACCAGATGAATGAAAACTGGTTATTATCATCCTGAGTCGAAAAAGTGCACTTTTCAGGCCAATCTGTTTGTGGGACAAGCTGATACTCATAGGTGGTTGCGGGTTTTAAACCTCTGAGTTCAGCGGTAAAACGATTTATAAAACGATCGTTCATCAAAACTCGATCTTCCAACCTGTATTTCCCGGCTTTAACCGAAAACTCACGAGCGCTCCCTTTTTTCCTGTATTTCACTATTCCGGTTGCAATAGTTATATCGGTACGCCACTGGATATCAATTCCCGTGGAGGGATCAGAACTCCAGCTTAACATGATTTGATCAGGCGTTTGTGATGATGGATGAGAACTTGTTCGGAAAGCACCAATTAAATGAGTTTCAACCCCCCTTCCCCGGATAGTGGTCAACAATTTTTGTCCTCTCAATTCATCCGGAACCTCGGTCAAAACTAATTCGTCCCAGTCGTGATAAGTGAAAGCGCCAATATTCATAACACCCACATATTGGTTTTCAGGAAAGAAATTGCCGAGTTTTAATTGATCACTTTTATTTCTGGGTGTCACAGATACGAAATAGTGAAGTCCGAAATTTTCAAAACCATTGATTCCCAATCCAACTGTCCCGGCTTCAAACGATTTTTGCCAAACTTCGTAAGTCGTTTGTTCGTTTTTAACAATCATGTATGTTTTAATAAAATCCTTCTCAGTAAGCCAGAACGGCAATTTTTTTTGTTCATTGCTACGCATTACCGAAACAACAACCGGAACATTTACATCGAACATCCAGTGCTTCGAGGAGAGAACCTGCAACTCATCTTTTGAAAACAACGACATTACCTTAACATCATCCAATTCCGACAACTCTTTGACATTCATTGTCTTATACAAATTTTCAATGACATTGTCCATTACCGATTTTACCGTTTTATCTGCATTTTTTAGATTTGGTTTTGTCCTCCAACTTGCATCCGGTCCAAATCGGGTATGATATTGCTTATGATCCAGCTTGTTGTATTCTGGATAATGATAGATCATCCGGTTTGTAACCAGAAACAATACGCTGGAAATAACTAAAGTGGCAATTGCTGTGATCCATAGCCGTTTGTATAACCGCTTGTAGTTTTTTTCTTCAATGGTAATGGCCGTTTCCTTTTCACGGGGCAGCAAGAGAACCAGTACTGTTGCGATTATTGCGTTAATGAAAATCACCCATTCGGTTAGTAAACGACTGGGATGCCATCCTGTTAAAGCCCTTTCGAAATTGGCCACTACCATTATCCAAAGCAGGATGAGGAAAATAAGCTGTCCTCTTGCTAACGGGCTTTTGGGAATAATGGAAAGTGGCGATCGGTAGTGGCGCATCACGATAATGATACAAGCTATAACTAAAAGGGCCCATGTGAGGTTAAACCATCCTGATGGTGTAAGGTGAAGAAAGTCAATGCCCGGCAGCCTGCCCAGTAAAGGAAGATCCCATGCAGCCGGAGCTGTTACCGTTGTTCCGTCAGCCTGAGTAATTGTAGTTTTCCATACCGTTGGATTCAATTGCCCGCTCCAGACATCCACGTTTTTAAAGACATTGAAATAGGTTAATCCAAGTAAAATGAACAAAACAGAAAAAGCCCTGGTCCATCTGCCGTTTGTTTGTGTCGTGTGGTCATCGTAATCAGAGTGTAATTTAATTCTTGAAGCTAAAAATCCCAGCGCAACAGCAATGGCAATACCATTGATAAATCCATAGGTTTGCTCAAGAAAACTGTGCCAGTTTTGTCCTTGCCAATTTGCCCAGGTTGATGTAATTGCATTAAACTCTTCACTTCCGGGCAAAATTCCTTTGGCTTCAATAATTCTGGAGCTTCCAAACGACATCATAAGTTGTTTAAGCCACTGCATTCCTGCGAATCCAAGTCCGCCTATTGTTCCGCAAATGAGAGATGCTACCGCAACGGGGCGAAGATTATTGCGCCACAACCAAATACTGGTTCCAACAAGTACCCCGGTAATACCTGCCCAGTCGTCGGATCGGGGTGGTGTCATTCGAATTCCGCCATATTGTTCAAACAAAAGACTGCCCAGAACAGGGAATGCTAAAAATGCCAGAAGCCATCCGCCGCCCATATAAACGAATAAGGAAGCTCCGTTTCTGAATTTTCCGAAGAATAAGAAATAAACAGTTATTCCAAGGATTAATCCGATAACCCAGCCGATATGTTGAGGATAATCGCTAAACCACTGAGGCCAGTTATTGAGCAAATTCGATGCCTCAAAAGCTTGTCGACCCGTTTCAGGGTTTATATAAGTTGGATCGCCCTGCAGATAAGTTAAAGCCGACGCAAGTTTATTTTCGAGCCCAACAGTTCGGAGTAGCAGCTGAATGGTAAAGCCGGAAATGGCTCCGCCTGCGGCAAAAACAGGGAGATATATTCTGTTGGTAACTCCGCGACGCTCATACAGGTCGTACACTCCTGCTCCTAAAAGTGCAAAAAAGGCTGGCAGATAGTCAGCGTCGAACCAGTATAGTGGGTTTTTATGACGGGACCAGGTGTCGTCAAAATATACACCCCTTTGCAACCACTGTGCGACAGGATCTTCAATGAGGTCTAATAG
>JBBAAF010000072.1:0-19483 GCA_041658425.1 Bacteroidales bacterium
ATTAATATCGTAAACAAAAATTGAATTTGTATACCTGTCTGAAACAATTATGTTATTTGAGGTAACAATCGCTTTAGTAATTTCACCCAAATAGGAATCAGAAGTAGTCGCGAGTCGTATATATCTTACTGAATCAGCAATTTGACTTAAATTAACAAATCTTTTATTTGTTTCGATTGACAAATCTATTTCTTTAACTAAAGGACTTTCATCCTGCCGACACGAATGAATCATTGGAAACAGAATCAAAGCAACAAAGACTTTAGTCAAATGGTCTAATCTCAAGTTTCGAATTTCTCGTTTGCAGACTATGCTCTGATTTTTTAAATACATACTGATAAAATCTACATAGGTTATTGTTCCTAACTCTTACAACACTATTATGTCGGATTTCGCCCAAACCTTAATCCAAAAAAGTAAATTATTTTGTAATCATCTGGCAATCAGGAAGAATAATTTCAGGCTGAAATGCCCTGTTGGTGGACCAGTTTGCCTGCTTTAGTACTAACGAAAAATCCTTTTATGAATAATGAGTCCGGCCACTGCCAAAAGACTTATCCCGATAATATACAACATGATGAAAACTGATGGATGGGATCGCTTAATTACGATAGGACTTGTATAAACCATACCTGCCCAATAATGAGGGTGATCCAATCCCGGCTGGCAGATAGCCAGGTAATTTCGTTTTGCCTCTGACAATGCATAGGCTGATTGGTTACCATGGTAATGCTCGTAAAACTGGCAAGCCAGCATTGAACCACTGATGTCAGGCGCTTTCCATCGGTGCTCAATGACCCCTCCTGCGCCGGCCAATAAAAAAAACAATCCTGGACTCAGTTTTCCATCCCCACGATTCAAAATCCCTTCTGCTGATTCGCAGCCGTTTATAAATACCAGATCTGATTCCAGCCGGATGTGGAGTAATTCTGAGAGATCAAATGCACCGCTTGCCTGACCCGAACATCCCATGATTGTTCTCATTGCATCATCCTGATCTAAACGAACATGGCCTGCAAAGTGGATTATATCCGCATTCTTCAATGCTGATTTCAGATCGAAACCGTTTCCTCCTAAATTCGAGATTGGTAAATACCGCATTTTACTTGTAAGACCTATGACCTCGTTCCTGATTTCCGGAGCCAGCCGGTCATCGGAACATGAGAGAATCCGGATTGATTTGCGGCGCAGGGCAAGAATCTTACCTTTCATTCGATGCTGGATTCCTGACACATAAGATATCCGGAAGTTCTTTATCACAAATGGAAAATCCCGGAACACGGGAAGACCACCTTTAGCATCATTTCCAGGAACATCCGTAATCAGAGCCTCAAAAGGAAGGTCCCTAATTAACCCATCGGGTCGAATAAGCAGATCTTCCGATTTCTCATTTACTATAAACGGCTTAAGTAGATCCTGGTATAGGGAAACGCCGGTTTGGTAAAACTGGTTCAAAACTTCATCACTATAATTGCCACTCATTGGACTGCCTATGTTCTTTGTAAATTTGGTTAGACTATTGCTGAGTTTGTCTGATATGGGGATTTCAGTTATCCTAAGCTCCCGACGTGCGAGCGCGAACACAATAAATACAGAATCAAGTTGGTGGTAACAAATGAATTGACTGCGACCAATTGCCTTATATATCTCCTTTATTCCCACATTCGCAAGTTGAGTAGATAAACCAGAATTCGGCTCATTAGCCGCCAATTCTCGTGTTAGTTGCTGATATTCTTGCAATTGCGCGAGCCTTGAATCTTGGTTTGTTGTTTCATTGAGGTCTTCACGAACACGATATAAACGCAGTATCCTTATACGAGTTGAATCATCATTAATCATCCTCTCCTCCAATCCGGCCCTTGCCTGCATGGAGACTGAACCTGCTTTAAGGGACCAAAAAAAGGCCTTTTGGAGATATTCACTCCTACCGGTTTCTTTATACAAATCAATAGACACGCGGATTGCACCGTTAAAAAGCTTCCTTCCTTTATCGGCAAGTATAAACCCTGATTCCGTGCTGATCAGATTCTGCAATATTCTTTCAAACCTGGAAATTCCCTCTGTAATTTTCTCCAATGCTTTTTTCAATTCGGCAACTCTCAGGTTTCCATTCTCCCGAAGGGCTTGAATTCTCTGCAAATCAGATTCATCCAGAAGTAGCTCGAGGTAAATTGTTTCATAACTCATTTTATGATTAGTATATCTTCCATGGTAAAGCACGGAATCAACAAAAAGATACGAATTTCTGGCATTTGTGTAACAAAACCGCGCTGAATCAAGTGAGCATAATTTCTTATAATAGTTCCCAAGAGCATTCCAGGATTTTGCAGTTTGATAATGAGAATCACCAAATATTTGACGGTATAATTCCAAAGACCGCCGAATTGCATTTCCTGCCTGTCGAAAATCTCCGATTGCCAGTTTATAGCGCCCAAAATTTCTGTATGCCAGGGCAGAATCAAAGTCGGTTCCCGAAATGTTCTTGTGTATAAGTTCAAACAAACAGGTATACAAAGAATCAGCCAGGTTAAATTTTTTAAGCTGTACAGCAGCTTCGGCCAGGTTTATCAACAGGGTTCCATGTTTGGTTGGATTCTTTTTGCGATCCTTTTCATCAAACAGGGTTAGTCCCCTTTGTAAACAACGGTCAAACATACCGGCTTCCAAGTTTAGGGCAATCAGATTGATCGGTATAATGTATTTCAACATATCACTTTGCGGTTTAAAATATTCGGAGGATGCTGCATACGAATACCTGGCTAGGCTGATATCTCCCTGCTTCTCCGCCGCTTCGGCCATGTATAAATACAGGTATCCCAAATATTTTTCTGCGCCGGGAAACTTATTGTATTCCCGAATCACCGAATCACCCAACACAATAACCTTCAAAGCCTTCCCTTCTTTGCTCAACTTATAAACCCGGGAGGTCTGCTCGTAAAGATCGGTGACAGAGTGGTTGGTGGTTTGAGCACCAACAGAGAAAAATGAAAAAAAAAGCCATATCCGGATTAAGGTTTGCATGGTTTTTATACATAATACGAATGTATACTAATCTTTAAATTTTTACTTTATGTTAAACACAATTCTCAAAACTAAAAAAACCTCATTCCGTGGGAATTGGAGGTTGAGGAAATGCTTCATGTGCGAGGCGGTGACGGAGATAATAGTGCCATCATACCACCACCACCTCCGCCACCTCCAGATCCGGATCCGAATCACGGAGGATAAGGATCTGACAGGATAACCCCATCGCCGTTTACGGATGAATTGGCTGAATCGGTGGTGGGGTTTATCAAAGAATAAATACCTTTACTGCAACCTAAATTGCAGAACGTGCCCGAAAACTTTGATTCCGAAATTCTAAACAAGATACAGAAGGGTGATAAGTATGCTGTTAATCAGATTTATAAGCCTTTGAAGGCAATGGCAAATAATGTTATCAGACACTATGGAATCAAAAACTATGATCTGGTCCACGAAATCGTTAATGATGTTATCATTGAAATTGTTTTAAGCAAGAAAGTATTTACTGAACCATTTAATGTTATGGGTTACCTGTACCATATAACCAAAAGTCTAGTTTGCAGGCATCTCAGGGATATCATACCATTTGTTGGACAAGAGTTAGACTCTGAAAACCTGATCGAAATTAATCCGCAGATTGATTCTGATATTGCTAAGTATGAAGCAAATGATGCTATTGACATATGTTTGGGATTATTGAGTAGCCAGGAGTTAGATATGATTGAAAAGATACGGACCGGGGAATCTGCTGATTGCATAACCCAACAGTTGGGGTATAAGAATAAGGAGGTATTCCGTGTTCGAAAATGCATAGTACTCGCAAAATTCAGGAAACTTTTACGAAAACACGGGGTTGATTTTTAGTTAATACTCAGCTTTATGACCAAAAAAAGATTAAGCGATGATGACTTTATGGAGGTATACCGTGAATTGCGGGCCTGGAAGGAGCGTGATGCCGCACGTACTCTCAAATATCAGCGACTGATTCGTCTATCAAAAAGAAAGCATAGGATTCAACGTGCCGCAGTAATTGTTTCAGGAGTTGCCGCTTTATTTATGATTATCGTTCTGGTCCCATGGACGGGATTAAGAACCCATAACAGTCAGGAAAATCTGTATAAACAATACTATGAGGCTTTCCGATTTGCTTCGGATTACCGCGATGGAAGTGAAGTTTCAAACAAGCTCTACCAGCAAGCCATTTCAGCCTACCGGAACCAGCACTGGGAAGAAGCCGAAATCCTGGCTGATTCCCTGTCGGCACTCGATCCTACCAATCCAGATTACCTCCTTTTAGATGGTCTTTCTAAACAAGCCTGTGGGAAATATGATGAGGCGATAAAACAATACTTGGTATTAATTCCGGAAGGTGGATCATATGCGCAGAATGCCCGTTGGTATTTGGCACTCAATTATCTTAAACAGGGCAAGGTCAAGGAATGCCGCGGGCAACTTGACACACTGAAGAAACAAAGCAGCTCATTTCACAGGGAAAAAATTGACCTTTTGCTGGAGAAAATGAAGTCAATGATTAACGAATAGTGTATCTTTTAGCCGTGTTCCGATCCTAAATTAGTGCTCGTATCAAAAACAACACGGAGAAACAATGTTACACATTGAGAAATAGAAAACTACGCTTTTCGTTTTACGGGTTTCCTTGCCTGAGTAAGTGGTTCCACCTTTTTAAAGGGGAGTTTGGCTAGAGGGGGAACAGGATATAGGGTTTCCAAGCCCAGTGGGGTGATCTGAAGGTATGGAAAATCATCTTCAAACAGGGCCTGTACCTTTTCAACCGGCAGATTAGGATCTGAAAAATCCAAAGTTCCAAACCGGGGCGTTACGATACGCCCCGGTCGAACTTTTATAAGGGTGAAATATTCGGTCCAGATCATACTGATCCTATGGCTTCAGTCAGTGGGATATTACCGGAGTAAACGTAAAGGTTGGCCGACCGGTAAGCGAATGTCATCCCAAGCCCTCTCCTTCCATCTGTGGTAGAACCGGTACCGGATCCATCGCTGGCTGAGAATTTGGCCGAACGGATGGCGCATCCCATCAGATAATTCTGACCGGCACTATCCTGAGCGATCATAACCAGATCCTCGTTCTTTGTTGCGTTCATGAATCCCAGAAGCTTTTTGTGAAGCCCTGGTGCGAATACATGAAGCAGAAGTTCGTACCCCTTGCCGGCTTCTTCTCCGATCACGTTGATGTCGAGTTTGGCTGCATCCTCAGTGGTGTACAGCTCGAACATCCGTTTGCCGGCTTTCATAACCAGATCACCGGTTTGTGCGCCGGCCAAATCTATTGTTAAGGGCTCTGTCGGGTCGGTTGGCCAGGCAGCGACATCGTTCCATAGTCCGAAATAAATCCGGTTGGCGAGCCCACCGAGGTTTTTACCATCGGGGAGCAACTTTCCTATATCTGCAAAATCCATGTTTTTAAAGATTTGAGCGTGAATAATTCAGATTATACAGAACCGCTGCCGGTTTTCTGGAGGTTGGTCCATACTGCGGCATTCATCCCGAATCCGAGACCTTCCCACCAGTCAGTTAAAATGCTGACGGTTCGTTTGGATTCCTGAATATCAAACTTGGTCATGTTGGCTGACTTTTTGGTCAGGTGAAGCAAGTTTGCTTTCGGAGTGGCAAAAATAACATTGGAGTTATTTAGGGAGGGCAGGGCTTTGACTTTCTGGACGGTGAAATCGATACCGTTGTCAATCTCCTTGTCGGAGAATTTCGTGTAGAACCCGCTTACGCGCTTATCCCGGAGGTAATGCTTGTACCAGGTCTGGCTCATGCAAACGTCCATGGCTTCGTTCTGGTAGATTTCCGAGATACCATCGATGAAGGCTTCTACCTGGTCGAAGATCGAATCCTTGTCCAGAGGTCCGATATTGACCGAATTGATAGTCGAGGCATCAACACCTGTCTGAAGCAGTTTGATGAGACCATCCATACACGAGACGACCGGACCGGCCACCCCGGGGGTAGGTGCCTGATAGACTCCATGTCCGTATACGAACATTTCCATGTCGTTTTGAATGGAAGGGATGAGGTTGTTTTCGATCAGGTACCGAACTAGGGGATAATCCTTTTTGGTGAGACTGTTTGAGTCGAGAAAACCAAGCCAACTGGCCGTGATGAAATCCGGCTGAATATCCTGGTCCACTTTGAATTGGAACAGGCGAAGTTCGTTCGGAGTGAAAGCCGCGCTGTTGATCGGGGTCCAACCCTGCTGAAAAGGCTGAACGATGCGGGTCATGTTGATCTGGCTGAGTCGATAGATGGTATCGTCTGTTTTCAGGGGGGTGCAGATCTTCGGGGTTTCAATCCCCTGGGTGAGCAGCCGCTTGATGCGGGTGACGTTTTGGCCTGCCTGTTCGTAGTAGGCTCCAAACGCAATGATTAATTCGCTGATGTCCATGGTGAAAAGCTGTTTTGGTGGTGAAAAGGTTAGTTGTCTTCCTGCATGTGCGGAAGAGAGTTGAGGAGTTTGATGTTATCAATAAGGGTGTCGGTGATCGGGTCAACTGCGGTTACCACCCCTACGGGTGCTACGGCAGGCTTTGCGGCCATAAAGTCACGGATCGCCTGGATCTTGGTTTCGATGGTGGTAGCAGTCGCGATTGTGGCATCGATGGCATCCAGAGAGGCGACGATGTTGGTGCGGTCGGTAACGACTGCATCACGGTTTACGATTGCAGCATCGCGTTCGGTAACGATTTGCTGATTAGCTTCCAGTGCTTCGTTGATGGCGGCCAGCTGGGCTTCGTTGAGGTAAACACCTTCATCTGATGCTTCCAGGGAGGGTACCCCGAGTAATTTGTTTAGGAATGCAAGTTGTTTCATGGTAAAGATTGAGTTGATAATTTTCTTCATGGATGAGGTGACTGTGGCAATGATCCCGGGAGTTGGATCCTGGGTTTGCATCAGGGTATCTGGTATCGGGAGTTCGGAATAGTTGAGCATGGCTATCATGCGCTGGTTCTGCAGGAGGTTTTCCTTAATGGCCGGTTCCCGGATTTCGTCAACGAATCCCCAGGCCAGGGCTTGCTCTGCGTTCAGCCAGGTTTCATCCTTCATCAGGTTAAGGATTTCTGTGGTAGTTTTTTTGGTTTTCTTCGCATACATTTTAGCGAGAACCAGGGTCACGGTTTCGAGTTCCTTTTTGTTTTTGGTAAGGGATTCGATCAGGGCATCGATATCATCAGGGTTCATGTTTCCCCAGGCATCCACCCAATTGAGTGCCTTATGGATCAGGTAGAATCCATTTGAGTTCATCAATATCCGTTTAGCACCGAGCGTGATCAGAGTCGCTGCACTGGCATTGAATGCGGATAAATGAATGGTTACCTCTCCATGCTCCACGAATTGGTCATATATATATATTGCGTGGTCGACGTCTCCTCCGAGGGAGGATACCCGAACGGTGACCGGTTCCTTGCCGGCTGCAGCCAGGAAATTCTTAACATAGGATTTCGAGTATCCCCACTGCCCGATAAATCCGTCTATATCAAGTTGTAAAGTATCCATTTGTCCTTTTTGCCAAGTCATAAAAAAGCCTGAGCCACCAAATTAGTGGTGACCCAGGCGGATTAAAAGGACAAAAAGGATCTAAAACCCTTGATACGACGGGTAATCAGGTAGTAATTGCAATGTTTAGGGGTAGAATGGGAGACTTGCCTGATATGGTGACGGCAACGTGGTTGAGATCCGATAGATCGGAACCTGATGCCACCTTGGTAGTAACACGCATCGGATAATCGCTGCTTCCCATCAGCAAGAACTCACCATTTTGATCCATGGTAAGGACGGCCCAGAGAAGGCTCGCCAGGTCAGCAGCAAATTGCCTTCTATCCAGTGTATACTTCGGGATTTTGAATGATACGGTGTTTTCGAAGTAAGTGCCGGCAGGAGATTGCACCTGATCTTGAGTATAGGAACCGGATTGAAAAACAGGAGTAAGTTCCCAGGCATCCACTGCCCAATTAATGGGCAGTTGCATCAGGCCACGGGGATAACTATAAAGATAGGTGGGAATCTTCACTGAAGCGATCAGCCAGATCCTGGCTATCCCCCCGAGGTTGTTTTGTTCTTTTACGAGAGTATTCATTTGATAATTGATTGTTTTTAGAAAGTGTCCCTAATTTGTACAAATTGTGCATTAATATTTTTTGGATTTTGTCGTAGATCTCGGTGTCGAACCCGATTTCCTGACGAATGGTGTTCCGATCCAGGTCTTTTTTAATGGACTGAAAGTTCCAAATCTCATCCGGGTAGCCGTATCGATCCTGAAACCTCCGGATGCTGGTTGCCTGGCTGCCGGAGATTTCCGGGTACTTGTTCATGTGCAGGGTGATGGCCGTTTTCCCCTGGGGATGCCGGTCGATTATTCGGGCCAGACTGGTAATCCGGCAGATCATGGCGGTTTGTTCTTCGGGAAGCTGACTGGTTTCGGGATCCAGGATGGCCCGTTTGACCGCTTGCCAATTTTGATCTTCCAGGGAGGTGATGTGATAACTCATAATTTATCGATTTCTGCATTTTGAATCATCGCCAGCAGCATTTGCTGGGCCGGATTGGATCCGTTGGCTGCTGCCTCGGCAATGGATTTTCGAAGCGGTATTTCTCCGCGGAACCAGCCGGTCATGTAGGCGATATAGGCCTCACCGGATTTAGATTGAACGGCTGCCCGGAATTCTTCCGGATCGATTTCCGCATTAACGGCTATTTGATCCAGGCTAAAGAAGAGCCCGGCCATGGTTTCAATTTCCTTAATCTGTTCCTCTGTTAAAAGCATTTTCCAGTTGGGTTTTATCGAAGTTGAATATCCGGTCATCGGTAAAGATTACCCCACGTTCGAGTTTGGGGTTATCAGTCGCATTTTGCGAGGTAACAATTGAGATTCTCCACTCATCGTTTTCCAGGAGTGCCACTTTTGCATGCAGGGATATGCACCGGTAGGTGAAGCTTTGGCGAAGCATCTGGAATGGTTTGGGACTCATGACTTTTACGCGGTTATCGATCAGAAAGCGGATCGACAGGAGATCCTTTTTATTGAGTGCATTTTGAACCTTTTCGAGTGACTGCTGCGATATGGAATAGGTTGTCATGAATACATGGGCGGGTCCTGTTTGCTTCAGTAAATGAAAGATCAGCCTGATTAAATTAAAATTGCCATCTGAATAGTAATGTTTCTGCCGGCCATGTTCCAGGAGCCCGATGGACCGGGTGATTACTCCGGGCGAGAATTCCACGAGGTCGGGATCCGGATCAGCATCCGACTCGATGAGCGCTGTAGGGATCATGAGTTCTTTTGTTTTACTCTTGTTCGGTACCGGCGGGCGGATTTCCGAGGACTTTATTAATACCATCGATGCGAGAGGTTAATCGTGCGATTTCAGTTTTCTTCTCTTTGATGCGGGAAAGAAGGGCGGTACGTTTCGGACCGGCGCGCATTTCATTCGTGGCAGGCAGGCGGGTAGGCGTCTGGAAGTGAAGCAGGTTATTATCCCGGTTCAGTGATTTTTGAAGGTTCAGCCGTAACCGGGATAATTCGTCCAGATTCTCTGACTCCACCGGTGGAGACTTTTGCGTTTTGCCAGGAAACAGGGTTTCTTCATCGGGCACGATGTTCTTTGTTTTATACTCAGTGTGGTGGTATTGGAGTTCGTCCATACGATCGGAATAAACTTTCATCTTCTCCACGATAATTCTGCGGAGTTCCATGTTTTCCACGCGGTTATCCGGAGGTACTGCCTTTAATGAATTATGTGCGATAGACCGGCTTTTATAGAAGTCTGAGAATTGAGCGATCAACCGCCTGATAATTGGCGGGAAGTTTGGATCTGGTTCCCCGATAGATTCTATGAAAGAATTCGCAGGTTCTGTGGGTTTTAGTCCTGATAGCTTTACGGGTTTTGCTGCCGGGATATCAGGCGTTGGGCCGGATGGAATAAGTTTTCGCAGTTCATAGAGCAGCTTCCCGGCATACCGGGATTCTTTACCCTGAAAAATGCGTTTCATGGCGGTGCTTTTCGAATGTTTTTCAAAAAGTTGAAGGCCCACCTGGTAGTTTCTCTCAGAATTTAGCCAGGCATTTATTTCATTGATTTCGTGTTGTGTCATAATCCGGTAAGTTTTTGTTCCAGTAAATATTTGAGCTTGTTTTCGAACCGGTTGGCACGGTCGGAAATGAAAACAGCCTTCATGTTATTGTTTTTGAAGTGCTTCAGGTAGGTATCCCGCGCCAATTCATAAGAGAAAGATTCCCGGCTGGCACGATAGATTTCGATAATCCTATCTTCCAGGATGCAAGTTTCCAAGGGGGATGGCAGGCTGAAATTCTGATACAGGAAGATTTTCAGAGAGTCATTCAGGCCCTGATCGTTGAATGAAAGCAATATCGGTTTTTCGAACCGGAGGTTCAGCTCATCGAGGGTATATGACTTGAATACCGTTTTCTTTTGCTCTGCCAGGCAGGGAGCATCCGGATAATAGATATTCCCATAGAGGCTTTTCATGCAAAGGCCGATTCCTGATGCGTAATCGAACCGGCTCATAGCCTCGATGAACTTTTCCTTTTCAAAAATTATCGGTGTATGGCAATCGAAGTGAAGGGTAGGGAGGTTCTGCTCTTCCAATGCAATCATGGTTTTATAAAGCCTTTTCCGCCACTCGTTAAAGCTGAAGTAGTCCAGGTGAAAGGATTTCATATCGCCTTTATGGAACGGCGGCATACGATCGGCACGCATCGGCTTCATGATGATATGGTCATCATTGATAAACAGGAATTTCTCCGATACCCTGGGGTCCTGGCATGCCCGGAGAACTTTCCGGATGATGTTTGCATCGGCATTAATGGACGAAAATTCATCCGGGTGATCAATGTGAATGAATCCTTTCAATCCGGCTGGCTTTTCCCCAACGATGAAAATCTGGCCGATGTTGGTCAGGTTCTTGAATACGGATCGTAGCGAAAACCGGATCTCGTTGTCGGACCATCCGGAACCGGTACCCAAAACATAGACTATATCAATAGGTTTCATATGCTTTTATTCCATAAAACCGGATATCGGTATTGATGTGGGATAGTTGCCATTCACTGAAAAAATCAGTTGGCAGCCAGGCTGTGAAATCCACGGCATCAAGATTCTGATAGTAATCATGGGTTAATGGGCTATCCTTCGGGTGATGATTTGTTGTTCCGTGTTCTTCACGCCCAAGTCCTGCTGCGGTAATAATCAGGAGCCCACCAGGGCGAAGGAACCAAAACATTTTTTGCATGGATTCGTCGAATGATTCATCATGCTCAAGCATTTCGGTGCAGATTACGACGTCGAATAACTTTTTTGGGTTGTATTTGGAAACGCGGGTTACGACATCGACATTTTTACCGTCCACTATATCAATTCCGGTATAGTGGGAATCGACGAAGAACTGGCGGTTGTTTCCATTGACGTCAAGGGAACCGCAATCCAGAACGTCAACATCCCGGAAAAATTCCGAATGAATTTGTTTTATCCCCAGGATAAAGTCTATTACTCTTTTGTGCATGGTTCTAAGTGTTTGGTATATTCGAAACCCTCTGCCAACCGGCAATAATGGAGAATATAGATGTCCTTCATAAGCAATATTTTCATTCCTGATTTCAATATGGCGTTGCAGATTTTGGTATCCACTCCCAGGATTCGTTTTTCGGAGGCAGTTACTCGAACCATTGGCAAAATCTTATCCCAGGTTGATTTTTTAATCACCATCACGTGGCCGGCAATCCGGCGGTTGATCTCCGCGGTTTCTCCGGCGTGGATATCCTGCTGAAGGGAGGCGATGAGTTTATGATACCGGATGGAATCATTGTTCATATCAACGCCGGCGGGCACCTGAATGGAGTAATGGCACCGGGAGGCGAAGCAGGTAAAGAGTCCTGCTTCCGGATGGTTTTCAATATGTTGCTGGATCTGGTGCCCGAAATTCGGCTGCAGGAACATGGTGTCTCCATCCATGATTACTGCCCAGTCATTTGGTTTCAGTAGCTCCATGCAGCCGAAAATCGCATCCAGCAGTTTGAAATTGAAGCTATAGGGGGTGAAAAAGTAGATCATTCCGAAAACTACGGAATGGCGAAATGGCGAAAAAGGACAAAAAAGAGGCCCCAGGTTAGCGCCGGAAGCCTCAATACTTTAATCATTAAGGTAACGTTTTGCAGATTTGCGATGGCGGGTTTTTTCAGCACTACCGTTCATTCGGAGAACTGCACTTCCAACTTGCAAAAATGTGTCTGCGAAGGTAGTCTCCCCTGTTATCGCAATTGTGCTGTTATGAACAGTTCTTCTTTAATTTTATGTCAATGTCAGCTCTCACAAAAACACAAGTATTTAAAATGTCGAGAAACTGTTTCAAGTCAAGTTCAATTTCCCTGTCCTTAGAAAAGTCAATCTGAAATTCCTCTGCACCTAGCATTAATGCAGCATTTTCGGGTCCGGGTTTTCCGATTTCGGCAATTATCTCCTCATCACCCTTTTTGAAAAACATTTTGAACCTGTTGCCGAAAATTGTCAATTTGTCTTTCTCTATGTTATTACAATGTCTGGGTGTTACAACGCCATTAGTATGGACTAAACAATTTCGTGCATTATTGAATGAAATAATTTGCTTCTGATATTGCAATGGTTCATCAAAAATCAAATTCACAGCATGAATAAGCTGGTCAAAATAGAAGTTACTTGCTTTAGTCTTTAACTCTTTTTCAGTCTCATCAAGATTTAAAGTGTCGCCTGACTTTATTTTATTATCAACTGTTTTGAGAATGTATAGTCGTTCAAGCGTTACACGAAAACATTTATGAATGTCTTCAAATCCGTTTACTAAAACCCATTTTTTAAAAAGCGTCTTGCTCTTGACAATGTCTGCTACTTGTCCACCCATAGATAGCTGAAAGAAGTTTAACTCTTCTGGTGTCGGCTCGGGAAATTTGTCAAGTTTCTCTGCAATTCTCAGTCCCATTAGAACATTATTCTGACAGCCTCCAAGTAGTTTGTGAAATGGAGCTAAAACATAGTTCGGATTAATTTTCAACGTCGTCATAGAATTGTGCATAACGTTTAAAGTCTTAGCGTCTATGGGGGAATTCAAGGAACTTCAGCTTAGCTCATTTGTTAAAGATAAATTGAAAAACTAAATTTCTGCCCATATACTTCAGTCCCCATAGCGCCAAACCCTTATTATACACAGTCGGTGGAATTATGATAAAACGTCTGGCCATTCTGTTGTAAGTTTTTCTCTTATTAGATTATGAATATCGCTATCATCAATTCTAGAAAACATAAATGTTTTTTTCCCCGCATCTTTTATTGAAGATCCAATATGATAAAACGTTTTATCATCAATAATTAGAAATCGATCATGAAAAATTTCAGATTCTTTGAGCTTAAGATTCTCATATTGTTTATTGTAAATATCCACCGCCCTTTGAAATAGATCATTTATCGATTTTGCTTTTGTAATTAATCTCAATTTAATAGAAGGTTCTTTACTTGGAAAGAAAGCTAATGTGTCCGCATCAATATAATTGTCTATCAGAATAATTGAGGATTCGGCTTCTTTTATACATACTTTGATTGACGTGAACGCATCAAAGTATTGTCCTTCCGAAAAAAATTGCATTGAAGGTCGCTCTATAGTTGTTATGCCTCCGACTATTTCATAATAATAATCGTATTGTTGTCCGATAGAATACAATGCGATTTCATACGATTTATTTTCTTGGCAATTTTTCGGATCTGTACAAACCTTGGCATGTTTTTGATACTGACTTTCAATCTCATCTTTTAAATATGATAAGTATCGAAGCTTTTCAGAAGGTTTATTTATGTATATTAATTTCGAATTTAATTCACTATCGAAGCCTTCTAAGTTGTCGGATTGCCCATATCGAAAGTTGCGACTAAATTCAACAGCCATATTTTTAATAACGTCCATGTTTGAAGTTTGTTGGTTGCGTATAACGTCCTGCAGGCTTGTGTGGTGCTGGATTAGAATCATTTCACTGTCAGCCAGCACAAATGTAGTTAGAAATACTAAAGTTCAATGAACCTAGTCAGCCTGCATTGCACAAGCGTGCCGTTGGCGGCTGGCGTGCGTCACCTATGAGATGTTACAAATGAAGTCGTTGCGAAGGTTGTGAATGAGAACAATTCAATGCAGGGTTGTATATTTCTTCGGTGGTCAAGATGTTAAATCCCCGTTTCATTGTCAACCCTTCTTGAATGAGTTTTTGATACTCCTCATTAGCCCTAATAAATTCGTTTAATTGAGCATTGTCTGGAGAATTGGTCTTAATCAGGTCCTCAACTTTTTCTGAAATATTTTTTTCCATATTAAATAAATGTTCTTGTGTGTAAAAAGTTAAACTGGTCTCTTGCCTGAGGTGCCATTGATAATTGAATTTTACTTGTATAATCTCTTAAGAAGTCGTAATAAGAACGAATCAATTCTTTCAAAGCAGCGTCTGAACCAAAATCTTCAATTTTTAATTTCATGTCTTTCAGTGTCTGAATATTGATCGGTCTGCCATGTGATTTCCATTTTGATGTATCACCTAAATCCTTCGCTATGCTTTCTGCCCTGCTAATTTTTTGTTTATCTGTAACTGCTTGGCCAAGTAATGCAGGAGAAGTTTCGTGCTTTGTCCAATTTTTAAATTTATACTTAAAAAGCCAATTTTTAAGCAAGTCTATAGTCAAATCTCTTGCTTGTTCATATCCCCTTAATTCTGCTAAATCAAAATCTTTCAAAATCAGAAACTCAGCGTTAGTCAAAGTGTCACCGTTAGGATTCTCAGGAGATTTTGGTCTTGCCTTGTCAAGTAACTCTTTAATTTTATCCAAATATCCCAAAGCCGCAACCCAACGACCATCTTTATTTTGAACTTGAGGGTCAATCGGACCAAGAACAGAATAATAGTCCATGTAAATATTGTCGCCACTCATGCAAAAAATTGTTCCAGCACTATAGGCGTATTCTGGAACAATGAAATTTACGGTTTTATAGTGATGTCGTATTATGTTTACATAAACATCAACGGCATGAGCACTTCCACCTGTTGTCGTCAGAATAATATAAAGGATATCTTTTTTCTCTTTGGTTTTTGCAAGATCTTCAATTACTCCTAAAACTTTAGGCGAATATCCTTCATGAATAGCACCAGTAAATGATACTACATCAGCTGATAAATGTTGCTCCAAATTTAATAGCCGCTTAGTTAGCTCGTCTTTAAGTAAACTGTCGTTTGGATGAAAATCCATGTTCATTTAAAATTTGTCCGTACAATTATACGGAATAATTCTCTGGTAGTATTCTGTTATCGTCATTTTGTTTTCTCTGTGAAATTGTTAATTTTTGCTTGAATGTTACAAGTTAGCACTGTCCCCAAAGCTTGCAGCCAATGTTTGTACATACGCGTACATACGCATTGCGTATAGCTGGAATCCATCTGTATTGAGTTTAGGAAGCCAGATTTGAGGGCTATACGCAACTGGTATGTTCTTGGTTAAGAATCATAATCCCAAAATTAGGTATTAATTTAGTCCAATTGGATTAACCGTTGGGCTTCCGGATGCGCATTTTTTAGGATTCATGTTCATACCCTCTGAGTTAATGTTTTAAACATGCAAAACATATTGCAAGATCAAAATTTTCTAGAAAAGCAAAAGCCCCCTTTTTACCGGGGGCTTCCGCAAAATACAAAACCTATGAAGAAGAAACCTACGCTTTTCGCTTTACTGTTCTCCTTGCCGGAGCGAACGGTTCCACCTTTTTAAAGGGGAGTTTGGCAAGAGGGGGAACAGGATAAAGAGCTTCCAGGCCCAGAGGTGTTATCTTAAGGTAAGGGAAGTCATCCTCAAACAGAGCCTGGAGTTTTTCCACCGGAAGATTAGCATCAGAGAAATCCAAAGTTCCAAACCGGGGTGTAACGATACGCCCCGGCAGAACTTTTATGAGGGTGAAATAATCGGTCCAGATCATACTGATCCTATTGCTTCCGTCAGTGGGATATTTCCGGAATAAACGTACAGGTTGGCCGACCGGTAGGCGAATGTCATTCCCAAGCCACGCCTTCCATCGGTGGTGGAACCGGTACCGGATCCATCGCTGGCCGAGAATTTGGCCGAACGGATGGCGCATCCCATCAGGTAATTCTGACCGGCGCTGTCCTGAGCGATCATAACCAGATCCTCGTTCTTGGTGGCGTTCATGAACCCCAGAAGCTTTTTGTGGAGTCCAGGTGCGAATACATGCAACAGGAGTTCGTAACCCTTGCCTGCTTCTTCCCCGATCACGTTGATGTCGAGTTTGGCTGCATCCTCTGTGGTGTATAGCTCGAACATCCGTTTGCCGGGTTTCATGATGATATCTCCTACCTGTGCACCGGCCAGCTCCAATGAAGCGGGTCCGGATGGGTCCGTCGGCCAGGTGAGGACATCGTACCACAGACCGAAGTAAATCCGTTGGGCCAGGCCTCCGAGGTTTTTCCCGTCGGTCAGCAATTTTCCTATATCTGCAAAATCCATGTTTTTAAAGATTTGAGCGTGAATATTTCAGGTTAAACGGAACCGCTGCTGGTTTTCTGGACGTTGGTCCATACTGCTGCATTCATCCCGAATCCCAGACCTTCCCACCAGTCAGTCAATATGCTGACGGTACGTTTGGATTCCTGAATGTCAAACTTGGTCATGTTGGCCGACTTCTTGGTCAGGTGAAGCAAGTTTGCTTTCGGAGTGGCGAAAATAACATTGGAGTTATTCAGGGAAGGAAGGGCTTTCACTTTCTGGACGGTGAAGTCGATGCCGTTGTCGATCTCCTTGTCGGAGAATTTCGTGTAGAACCCGCTGACGCGTTTATCCCGGAGGTAATGCTTGTACCAGGTCTGGCTCATGCATACATCCATGGCTTCATTCTGGTAGATTTCAGAAATTCCATCGATGAAGGCTTCCACCTGGTCGAAGATCGAATCCTTGTCCAGAGGCCCAATATTGACCGAATTTATGGTCGAGGCATCCACACCAGTCTGAAGCAGTTTAATCAGACCATCCATACACGAGACGACCGGACCGGCCACGCCGGGGGTAGGTGCCTGATAGACTCCATGTCCGTATACGAACATTTCCATGTCGTTTTGAATGGAGGGGATCAGGTTGTTTTCGATCAGGTAACGCACTAACGGATAATCCTTTTTGGTCAGGCTGTTTGAATCGAGAAATCCGAGCCAGCTGGCAGTAATGAAATCCGGCTGTATATCCTGGTCCACTTTGAACTGGAACAGGCGGAGCTCATTTGGCGTGAAGGCAGCTGAGTTGATCGGGGTCCACCCTTGCTGGAAAGGCTGAACGATACGGGTCATGTTGATCTGGGACAAACGATAAATGGTATCGTCTGTTTTCAGGGGGGTGCAGATCTTTGGAGTTTCAATCCCCTGTGTGAGTAACCGTTTGATGCGGCTGACGTTTTGGCCTGCCTGTTCGTAGTAGGCCCCAAACGCAATGATTAATTCGCTGATGTCCATGGTGAAATGCTGTTTTGGTGGTAATTACGGTTAGTTGTCTTCCTGCATGTGCGGAAGAGAGTTAAGGAGTTTAATATTGTCGGTAAGGGTGTCGGTGATCGGGTCAACGGCGGTTACTACCCCCACAGGTGCTACGGCAGGCTTAGCGGCCATGAAATCCCGGATCGCCTGGATTTTGGTTTCGATGGTGGTTGCTGTGGCAATGGTGGGATCGATTGCATCCAATGATGCCTGGATGCCCATAATGTCATTGACTGCTTCGTTGCGCTGAGCGATGGCAGCATCTCGCTCGGTAACGATCTGCTGATTGGCTTCCAGTGCTTCGTTAATGGCGGTCGCCTGGGCTTCGTTGAGGTAGATCCCTTCATCGGATGCTTCAAGTGAGGGTACCCCGAGTAATTTGTTGAGGAATGCAAGTTGTTTCATGGTAAAGATTGAGTTGATAATTTTCTTGATTGAGGTGGTGACGTTCTGCAGGATGCCCGGAATCGGATCCGTGGTGTGTACCAAGGTTCCCGGAATGGGGAGTTCGGAATAGTTGAGCATGGTGACCATCTTCTGGTTGGAGAGTAAATTCTCCTTTGTCGCCGGTTCCGTGATTTCGTCGATAAATCCCCAGGCGAGGGCTTCCTCAGCGTTCAGCCAGGTTTCCTCCTTCATCAGGGTTAAAATCTCGGAAGTTGGTTTACCGGTTTTCCGGGAATACATTTTGGCCAGCACCAGGGTGACTTTTTCGAGTTCTTTTTTTTCTTTCGTGAGGGTGAGGATCAAGGCATCGATATCATCCTCGTTCATGTTCCCCCAGGTATCTACCCAGTTCAGTGCTTTATGGATCAGGTAAAATCCATTGGAGTTCATCAGAATCCGTTTGGCACCGAGAGTGATCAGGGTTGCAGCGCTGGCATTGAAGGCCGACAACTGGATGGTTACATTGCCATGCTCTACGAATTGATCATAAATGGCGATGGCATGATCCACATCACCGCCGAGCGATGAAACGCGAACGATGACCGGATTTTTTCCGGCGGCTGCCAGGAAGTTCTTGACAAAGGATTTTGAATAACCCCAATTTCCGATAAAGCCATCAATATCAAGTTGTAATGTGTTCATGAGTCCTTTTTGCCAAGTCATAAAAAAAGCCTGAGCCACCAAATTAGTGGTGCCTCAGGCGGATTAAAAGGACAAAAAGAGGTCGGAACCCCTTGTATTAACGGGGGTTAAAAAGGATTCTCGATAAAAAGTGAAGTAAATGTTGCCTTGCCGGTAACCTTAAGTTCGACATGGTTGAGATCCGTGATATCGGCACCGGTTTTTGCTGATGAAGTAAAACGCATCGGATATCGATCGCTTCCGACCAATATTATTTAGAACATCAATTAAATCAATCGGTTCTAAAGTCAACTGCTCAATTTGTCCATTTATAAAAATATCCTCCAGGAACATCTTAAGGGTATCAAATTTCTTCAATCGACTCAGAATGACTCCGATTGAATGTATGGCAAAGTCCGAAACAAATAGTTGATCAGCCGGAACCACATTAAGAAAATGTGATACAACCTCAGATTTGTCTTGATCCAGCAGGCGCTCAAGCCAAATATTCGTGTCTACCAGATATCTTACTTTTGTCGCCAATCAAGTGCTTTTTTCTGCAATTCAAGTGCTGAAAACTTTATATCCCTTAATCCTCCAGCCCAATTCTGTTTCAATTTTTTGGGTTTCTTGATTAATCTTTTAGTGATCAAGTAGTCCAAATAATGATCCAGCTCTCCCATTAATCCGGGCGACAACTTGCTTATCTTGGTCTCTATGTCTTTTATTGCTTTCATTTTACAAAGATAATTAAAAATGATCAGAAGAAAATTGCTTTCCACGTGAGGTTTTTAAACCGTTG
>JBBAAF010000073.1:0-19472 GCA_041658425.1 Bacteroidales bacterium
AAGTACTTGGAAAAACAGCTCAATCATCTAAAAAGTGCTTTATGAATTGCGTTGACTATCTGTATTATACAAAGAGTTATATAGTAGACGCATATTTGCGTCTCAGACCGACAACCGACAACCGATAACCGACAACCGACAACCGTCAACCTTTTTCCACTATTGTATTGGATTACAATAAAATTTCAATAATTTTGTAATGGATTACCACTCCCTGATTGATACGGCTTCGGAGTTCCTGCGTAACGGCGGAAGAGCGCTTTTTCTCGATGAGGTTCACAAATATCCGTCGAAGCACCCTGCATTTGATTGGTCATCAGAGGTGAAAACCGTTTACGATCGCTATCCCTCGTTAAAGGTTATCTATACCGGTTCCTCCGTGCTCCGCCTGTATAAAGGGCAGGGGGATCTCAGCCGGCGAAAAACGGTTTATAACCTAAAAGGCCTTTCCCTGCGTGAATACCTGGATTTTTATGGTATTGCCAGATTTCCTGTGGTTTCAGTTGACGACCTGTTTCCACGTCATCCTGAAATATCAGCTACCATCATCGATAAAATCAAGATTATACCCCATTTCAGGAAGTATCTTGCCTCAGGGTATTATCCTTTTTATCAGGAGGTTCCTGAACAATATTACGATCGCCTCAAGAATGTGATCAATGTAATACTGGAAAACGATCTTCCTGCGGTAACCAACCTGCACTATGATACCCTGATCAAAATTAAAAAACTATTGGCGGTTATAGCCTCAAGCGTTCCGTATACACCGAATCTAAGCCGGATCAGGCAGGAACTACACATAATCGATCAACGCACCTTACTGAAATATCTGTATTATCTCGATCAGGCTGAACTGATCACTGTATTAACCCGTGAAGGCAAAGGGAATCAGATTCTTAGAAAACCGGATAAAATCTATCTAAATAATCCTAACCTTCTCTGGTGCTTTAACACCACTCCGGAAACCGGAACCATTCGTGAAACCTTCCTCCTTAACCAGGTGAGCAACCCTTTAACCGTGACCTATCCAGAACATGGAGACTTTGTACTTAACGGTACCTGGACTCTCGAAGTTGGGGGGCGAACCAAAACCCGGGAACAAATAAAAGAAACCGTTAATGGATTTCTTGCTCTCGATGATATTGAAACCGGTGCCGGACAAACGATTCCATTGTGGCTGTTTGGTTTCCTCTATTAGCGCTCAAAAGCAATTATTATTACCTTAGACCGAAAGAGGGTTGTCAGTTATCAGTTATCGGTTAACAGTTATCCGACGAAAAACAGGATGACTAAACAAGCGTGTTTTAGACCTCCGAAACTTCAGTAAATAGTTGATTGAATAACACCGTAAGTTCATTTTTAACTATTTCATAATCTGCGAAAAGCGCAGGTGGAAGCTGATATACGAGGCTGTGTTTCCATGCAGTTTTCAAAGAAATCGCTGGGAGCGGTGATCTATAAATTCTAGACATTGTTTTTCGTTTAAGGATAAGGGGTAATTATTGCCACATATGTTTAAACGAGAAGCAGCACCCATAAACAGAAAACATGCTATAACTGATTATTCATTTTAAAATTAAATTGCTTGTAATTATAAAACAATCTTTTATCTTTGTACCAATTCGTGTATACGAAGGTGGAAGGACGTATGAGCCTTTGCCCCGGCAACGGGGTTTTTTCTTTTAAGGCAGTAGCTTAAGTCCATAGCCCTCAATCCGATTTCCATGTCTAAAGATCTTTGGTTTGATCACCTCCAGTATTTGTTCATTAAAGGTCTGACGACCATCGTCTTTAAGGCCGAAAAACTTTAGTGAGTACCGGTATAATGGATAAGCCAACAGGTCGGCCACTTGAAGTCCGGAAACATTGGCTATTTTTTGCTTAATCTTCAACTCCTTGCTTGTAATTGTTTCATCGATATCGCTTGGTTTTATCCAGTCAGTTCCAGATGCAAAAATTTTCCGGTAGGAGTCTTTGAGCCGCATGTCCTCCCTACCGCCTCGTGACTCAAACATCATGTCTCCGTTTTGTTCAAGTTCTTTGAGCCTAAGGTGATAGCGTTCAAACAATATCGCCATACAGTAATGATAAGGATCATACCGCCAGGTTTTATAACGTATTTGATGCTCGACCTTATCAATCAGAACGGTTATAGTTCTAAACTGCCATTTACCTAATAATTCAAGGTAGTCCTGATTAAATCGAGCTTCAATGTCAGGATCAGTAAGCTGTTTGAAAGGGTATTTCTTATTAACCATCTCCTTTCGATGAAACACAACCGGTTCATCCGGATGCGAATCGAAGTATTTAGCTTTTAGAGCTTCCAGGTCTGGAGTCAGAGTCGTTTTGACATAATCCAGATCGAATACTACTCCTGTAAGGCACAAAAAACGGCGATTAGGATCCGTTGAACTTCCAACATCGTTGTTACCAACCTCGTCAATGTATATTCGATACTTCATCTGCTTGCTGCTTTAAAGATTATAGCCAGATCAGCAAAAGTATGAATGTTTTTGTTTTTATTAACCCAGTCTTCCTACTCAAACAAGACGGTTTTGCTTTCATGGTATTGTTGTTTAATGTCATTGATATGTCTTTTTCCGGCAGTTGAAATTTTTTTGTAATTTCGTCCCAAATTCAATGCATTTGAGGCCAATTGTATATGTCAGTCTGTTATTTCTTTCCTTGCTTAGCCTCCCGGCATTGGCACAGGAGCAGCAGGTTGTAGTGCCGATCGATGTCGCTGGATGGATGAAAATGCTATCTTTACAGTGATCAGCAAATCATCGGTAAAATGAAACTATCAGGAATCCGCAGAATGCTCCTCGCCTGTTTTGGCGCCACTCTGCTTTTTGCCGGTTGTGAAAAGCCCAATACTCCCCCGGTTGCGGAATTTACTTTTTCCCCGACAACCGGAGCCATGGATACGGTTTTCACGTTTGACGCATCCGGAAGTTCAGATACCGGTGACAAATCCTGTAATTTAGAGGTACGTTGGGACTGGGAGGCCGACGGTACCTGGGACACTGATTACTCTTCGGAAAAGATTTCTAGCCACCAGTTTACGGAATTCAATGATAACGCTGTCACTCTTGAGGTTAAAGATACAAAGGGGCTTACTGGTTCTCTGAAAAAAATCGTTTCGATCACCGACCAGGGTACCATAACCGGAATGGATCCACGGATGTGCGTTTGCTGCGGAGGCTGGTGGATCCGCATCCAAAACGACACCTTGCGATTCGACCAGGTTCCGGCAAGTTCACAGGCTATTCTTGAAAATGCAGTATTCCCTTTATCGGTCAGGGTTAAATGGACAAAGAAGATTCCAAGGTGTTTGGGTGATGAAATCTTTGTCTATGATCTGATCAGGGAGTGACGATTGGTTTTTACGTTTTATCCACACACTCAGTCTTTAATGCAGCGAACCGAAATCCCTATAGCCTTGGGGTACATGGTCAGGTACATGCCGTCGTTGTCGTAGTATAGGCTCCGGTACCAGGCGTACGACGCGTCGTACTCGGAGGCCGACCAGAAGTAGGCGTTGTAGCCAAGGTAGTAGAAGCCCCCATTGTAGCCGCTGTCGCCGCCCGGGAGAGCCGTGAAGCCACTTTCATTTGTGGCTCCTTTATTAGGACTGAACCAATGGGTAGTTCCAGTTTCTTTCATTTTACCACCAGCAGCTGAACCTAAATAATTTGTAAGAATCGTCCATTCCGCGTCGCTCGGCAAATGCCATCCTGCCGGACAAACCCCTTGAACTCCACTCGGGACCGATGTACTGCTGAAAGCCCCATTCATGGCCGCTGTCCAGTTATACAAAACCCCATAGGTTGAATAATTGTGTGTGGTCTTAGCCGCACTAACACTGCTACCCTCATAATCATAGACGTAGTAATAGGGAGAGGTTTCTGATGCAGCTGTGGATGGCCCTACAGAGGGCAGGTAAGCCAGGTTCTCGGCCATCCAGGTCTGGGTGCCAATGGTTTTGTAAGCATATTCACGTCCATCACGGCTGTCGGTAATGATGCCATCGCCAACAGTCACCCTTTTTGTTTCGGTATCAACTAATCCGCTACTATCTTTTACTTCCAGAATGACCGAATAGCCGCCAGGATAAGGATACTGATGGGAATTGGTTTTTGTTTTGTCGTAACCGGTATCCCAGGTTCCATCGCCATTCCAATCCCAACGAACCTCTAAATCACTTGCGGCTGTTTCTGTATCAGTGCTACCGGATGCATCGAATTGAAAAGTGGTCGAGGTTGTACCATTAAGGGGACTAACGGTAAAGCTGGCGGTGGGTCCGGTGTGAGTAGCTTCCTTCAGGCAACGGACCGAAAACCCTTCACCGCGGTCGCCGTAGTACCGGTACACGACGTCGTCTGAGTCGCCCAGGTACCGGAACCAGGCACGCGACGACCCGTAGGCCGAAGAGGACCAGAAGTTGGCGCCGTAGCCAAGGTAGATGAACCCGGCCTGGTTGTTCCGGCTGCCGCCCGGAAGGGCATTAAAACCACTTAAATTGTTTCCGTTACCATTTGAACTCCAGCCGGATGTTGATTTCATTTTCCTTCCGGCATTTGACCCTAAAAAATCTTTTAGGATATCCCATTCCGCATCACCCGGTAAATGCCAACCTCCAGGACAAGCGATTTTAGCAGCCTGCCAATTATATAACACCCCATAAAGGGTATAATTGGGAGAGGCCTTAGCCTCATAAACACTGTTGCCCTCATAACCATGTACATAATAGTAGGGTGAGGTTTCTGATCCTGCTGAGGATGGACTCACGGAAGGCAGGTATGCCAGGTTTTCAGTCATCCAGGTTTGAGTGCCGATTGATACAATTGAATAGTTCTTCCCATCCGGGTCAGTACAGGCAACAAACTCAACATCGTAATTCTTTGAGAAAATGGGTGAATCGGTTACTATCGTAGTATAAATGCCACTGTTGCACCTGTAATGGATTACATCGCCTAACGAATATCCAAGTGTGTATCCCGTCTGGTAACTTTTAAGTCCTGATTGTGAAGGATTGTTGTGATTGTTGT
Organism: Bacteroidales bacterium; assembly: GCA_041658425.1. Classification (GTDB taxonomy): domain Bacteria; phylum Bacteroidota; class Bacteroidia; order Bacteroidales; family UBA12481; genus UBA12481. Next base: position 5,052 of record JBBAAF010000073.1, read on the forward strand.
GATTGTTGTGATTGTTATATCCAGAACCAAGGTATTGAATCCTGTTTTCCGATTCAGTTGCATCGCTGCAGATGACTTTGTAACTGGCTGTTCCCTGTTCAGATGTAAGATTGACCATATAAATACCCGCAGTGTTTACGGAAAGAGCAAACTCATTTTCCCCCGGCCGGACAAAAGACTTTGTTTGTGCTACAACCTGACCAACAAGGTTTTGAACCTTCAAATAAACCGTTTGAGGCTTCTGGACCATTGTGGTGATTGTTGCCTTACCCGGAAACGGATTTGGAAACACAATTCCTATATTGGTTAACTCAGAAACAGTCGGAATTCCAGTATTATCGGTAAGTATCAGCGTTTCGTTCCCGGGAAGGGTGATGCTTTTGTTGGTTGTAAGGTTGGTGGCTGTTACACTGTCGATCTGGGTTGCTGCGCCTGTTCCGGTAAAGGTGACGCTGATGTTTTGTGTAATACCTGATACACTGAGAGTAAACCACAAGAAGGAAAATGCAATTGCTCTCATCAGGTTAGATATAATTTGCTGATTACCAAGATACGGAAAAACCAGTCCAATTGACAAGGATTCTTTCGTCCACAGATAAAATAAGAATCACAGGCCACATAGCCGTTTTCCGGTCCCGGATTTTGGTCAACCCTTCAGCGGATCAGTAGAAAACCCAATCGTAAAGGTGGTACCAACCTCTTTGGTACTGGCAATCCAAATCCGGGCACCGATCGTATCGAGCATCTTCTTGGTTGTCGACAGCCCCAACCCCATTCCTTCAAATTGACGGGTAAAGCTGGTATCCTCCTGTGAGAAGGGTTCGAATAGTTTTTTCCGGTATTCTTCTTGGATTCCAATCCCGGTATCCTGAACATCCAAATTAATCCAGCCTGGCTGATCCTGGTAAAGCTTGAGTGCAACATACCCGTGATAGGTATATTTCACGGCATTATCCACGAGGTTCGAGATGCTGTGAACAACGCAGTACTCATCGGTTTCCAGTACTGCAGATCCAACTGTATTCTCATAGGTCAGCTCAAGATTCTTATGTTTTGCATTCAGGCTGTATTCTTCGACCAGATTCCGGATGATCAGGTCCAGATCCAATTGGATCGGATGCCTGACATACAAGCCCGACTGAAGACGGGATAAAATTAACATAAGGTCTATGGTCCGCAACAGACGCTGGCTGGACTTGTCAATAATCGCGAAGTATTGCTCGGATACTTCCGGAAGCAAATGTTCAACTTCTTCTTTCAAAAGCTCTGAGAACCCGATAATGGCATTGAGAGGTGTCCGGATCTCATGGGATAAGTTGGCAATGAAATAATCCTTGAGCTTACTGGCCTGTTCTGCCGTTTCTTTGGCGGCCACGAGGTCCTCATGAACTTTTTTTAATTCTGTGATATCCCGGCTAACCCCGACCAGACCAACGACCTGGCCGGCCTTATTCCGGACAGGAATTTTACTGGTCATGGTCCATCCGATATTACCCGAAGAATCGCTGGATGGCTCTTCATGGTTAAGTAATGGCTCTCCTTTTAACATTAAATCCTGTTCATCCTTGAAATACTGTTCAGCGAGTTCAGGTTTATACAGGTCAAAATCAGTCTTTCCCACAATATCCTTTGGAGAACTAAGACCGATATGGATGGCTATACCTTTATTAGCAACGATAAACCGACTGGACCGGTCTTTAAAAAAGATGCGGTCGGGAAGGTTATCGATCAAAATCCTGAGTCGTACCCTTTCATAGAGCAGTAGCTCCCGGGTTTCTCTCTTTTCCTGTTCAATGCGCTCATAGTTCCGGTATAAAATCTTGGTCAGCCTGATAATGATAAGGGGTGTAATGATGCTGAAAACCAATGTTAGCAGCGCTGCCAGGATCACGTGATCAAAAATGCCAGCCTCAGTCAATTTAACCTGGACTAATCCCTGGATAAGGATGGCTGATACCACCAACGGCAAAATCACGCGCATGAGCCTTCCCCGTGCGGTATTTCGATTAAAAAGTTTCGTGATGAAACTTTCTTCATCGGCAAGCGAAACCAGTGCCAGACCTAATGTCATAAAACTAAACGTGGTCGTTGCAGCCATTGGTATCACGTGACTTTTATATAAAAACGGACTGCCGAACAGATACCCCAAAAACGTAATGGCTCCAACGTTTCCCACAATGAATCCAGCCATATTGACTATCTGAAGCTTTTTCCTACTCGGCTTACTGGAATGGCTAAAATAATAAGCCATACCTGTTATAAAAAACAGTATACCGGTTGTCGGAGACATCCTGTGCAGAGGGAATTGATTCTGTGTATTATTAGAGGGAAAGAAAAAATTCTCCAACGTCAGATCTATTTGAATGAAATACTGAACGAATTTAAGGACCGCGTAAATCGAAATTATACCGGTCAGCCAGATTAAAACCATTCTGATTCTGCCCTCAGGCCTGCCCGTACTTTCAATGATTAACAAGGCCCCATAAATCAGAAAGATCAGACCGGTATCAGGAGCCATGGGAATATATTCCTTGCGTATCCTGGACAGTTCGAGAAAGAAATCAATGAAACTCAACATGCCGGCCAACCCGAGCAAAACCAGAACTGCTCCGGCAACTTGCATGGCATGGTAATTGGCAGGTTTGGTGATTCTCATTGGAGGGTTGTTCCTGTTATTGTTGATGCCTGCGTCAATGATTTTCATTGCTATTTCCCCGTCAACAAACATCCCGTCCTGATATATTTTTATCCCCTTAACCCAGAGAGCCCATGTCGGCGCTTGAATGAATGATGGGAACATATATCAGCGTCCTCATTGTGAAAGGTTTTTAGCTTTGTTCTTTAACCAGGTCTTTATTAAATTGCCGGATTTGTCTGGTAGCTTCACATCCGTCCATTTCAAGCATTTTAATCTAATTATCAGCTCTATCAGCTGAGACAACATTTTTAATAACAATTTTTCTTCCAGTTCAGCATTGTAGGGTATCATTAGTCGTCTGGTTTAGCATTTATTTTCCTGTTTTTTGAAATATTTCTGCATTAACTCCATTAATTTATCTTTCTTAATGGGTTTTGAAATATAATCATTGCATCCTGCCGCTATTGTCTTTTCCTGGTCACCAGTCAGTGCAAAAGCTGTTTGGGCAATAATAACCACGTCTTTGTTAAATTGACGTATTTGTCTGGTGGCTTCATATCCGTCCATTTCGGGCATTTTAATATCCATCAGAACCAAATCGATGTCAGGGTTATTGCGGCAAGCTTCAACCGCTTCAACACCGGTTCCTACTTTTATAATTTCTTTGCCGTATAGTTGGACTACTTTTTTAAGAAGCATTGCCGATAATTCATCGTCTTCGGCAATTAATATTTTCAGGTTTTTAACCTGATTATCTGCTCCTTCAGGCAAAATAACATTCTGAATGACATTTTTTTCTTCCAATTCAGCATTATAAGGAATGGTAAAATAAAATATTGAGCCTTTACTCACTTCGCTTTCTACCCAAATTTTGCCACCCAGCATTTCCACATAAGCTTTCGAAATGGATAATCCCAATCCTGCTCCCTGAAAAGCTCTTTTATCGCCGATGTCGGCCTGGACAAAACGGTCAAAAATAGCTTTTTGTCTGTCTTTAGGAATACCAATGCCGGTGTCTTTTACAAAAAACTCAAAGTATTCCCCATTTTTCTCATACCCCAATCCGATTGAACCTTTATCACTGAATTTAATTGCATTTTTAACCAGGTTGGTGAGAATGGAATAGACTTTCTCGTGGTCTGTTTTTAGGATGGCTTCTTTTAACGGCAAGCTGTTTTTAAAGAAAAACTGCATTCCTTTCCCTTCAATCTCCGGTTTGAAGAAGGTATAAATGTATTCGATTTGCTCGTTTACATTCGACTCCGTCGCATTAACTTTCATCAGGCCCGATTCTATTTTCGAAATATCAACAATATCGTTGATGATATTGAGCATACGGGCAGCGCTTTTCTCAATAATGCTGATATACTCTTGCTGCTCTTCACCTGTTAACTTTGGTTCTTTAAGTATTTCGGCAAAACCCAGAATGCCATTCATGGGAGTACGTATTTCGTGACTCACATTGGCCAGGAATGCAGATTTCAGCCTGTCGCTTTCTTCGGCGTGTTCTTTGGCTGCTATCATATCTATGATTAGCTTTTTTTGTTCCGTAATATTGAGATTAATTACCTGATAATGCTTGATCCCATTCCACAGAACTTCTTTTCTCCAAACTTTTACATGGCGGATTTCCGCGTTTTTACATATAATACTTATCTCATAATCAAATACCTCATGTCCATTTTTTCTTTTTTCTTTTCTTTCCTGATGTTTCGCATAACTTTCTGGAGTGTGTAGATTTATTGCTGGTATACTTTCAAATTCTTCAAGGCTGTTGAATCCATAAATATCAAGGAAGGCTTTATTGGCATAAATTATTTCCCCATCGACGGAAACAATACGTATGCCCAAAGGAGATTCTGAAATTGAACAACGAAAATTTTTTTCCGATCGGAGAAGTGCTTGCTTCGCTTTCTTGCACTCGTTTTGAGAGTGAAGTTCTTTGTTAGCAATGATTAATTCTTGTTCCGCCTTTTGGCGTAGGATTGCGGCTTCTGATTTGTTATCTTTTTTCATGGTATTAAAATGCTCTTTACATCAAATCGCCCAACGGGCCAAGATTGATATTCAAGTCCCGGTCAGTAAGGTTAAAATGTTTTTTCAGCTCTTCCATTTTCAGCTCAAGCTTCATAAGTGTTTCTCCGAGGCGCTCAATCTCCTCTTCAGTCAATGATCCGCCGTCGACTCTTCGCATGGCCTGCTTCTCAACCAGCTTCCTGATGAGTTCAACCAGGGTAAGCACCAGTTTTGCCAGCCCTGAATCTGCATTGTCGGGGGTGAGCTTTAGCCTGGATTCTTCATTGTTTGTTATTTTCCCGATTTCCTCCGAAATCTCTTCAAGCGATCCGGTATTAAAAAGTATTTTATTTTCACTCATCGTGCTGATTACTTTATGGTGATTTCAACAAAATTATACGGAGGCCAGGGTCCGGTTAAAACAAAATTCAGACCGGCATAATGCTTTTGTAATGCTTCAACCGCCTGAATCAATTCTCCTTTCTTATCCTTGTCAAGTAAAAAAACCGCATCGATTATAGTTGATGCGGTCGCCATTTTTTTGAATTTATTGACCGCATTCAATCGGGCAAGGTGTCCGGTCAACTCTGCAATGACCGAATCGACATAGGTTAATATCAATTCCTCAAGTCTGTGCTCCTTAAGTTTATTATTCACGTAATCCCTGTATACTGAATTCCTGGTTTCCGGGGTAGGTTTGGCGGATGTTTTGATATCGGCCTCTGATTTTGCCATCAGTTCTGCCTTCAATTTTTCGGGATCACAAAAGATCTTCAGCCCGAATTCCCACTTGCTTTCTACTTTCTGAAGGTTGTGTTGAATTTCATTATAGTTTCTTTCGAGCATTTTAATAATCGCTTCGGTTGATTCCATCAACGAACCAAATCGCATCGGAAGCAGGGTAAATTGTTGCGCCAGGGTTTCGATCACCTCCGCATATTCAAGGGCATTGGATCTATCTGCAATCAAATCAGCCCTGTTAATGTCGCTGACCACTGCTGAAATTTCATTAAAGTTAACAGCATATATGCCAGCCCCGGAAATACCCTTCATCCGAGATAAAAGCATATTTAACTTTTCAGGATTTTTCTTAACTGATGCAAGAGCATAAATCATCATTTCCATAGCAAAACGATCAAAAAATATGGCTCAACTCAAAAATCATAATACTAATACTACTTTCCCAATATTGGTTTTATTATTGGTTTTCCGGACCTTATTTGCTCCATGGTTTCAACCGAGCTCAACATTAACTTTACGCCCAGGTAAACCAGGTCGATATCTGCTACTGAAATTACAATGTCTCCGGTGAGGATCACCCCTTTGTTCAATACCCTATCGAGTAATTCAAGGATGGTGATATCTTTTGACTGGTCGATTACATTATCGTGCATTACTGTTTTTCTTTTATGGAGATAAAACTAAATGGCGGCCAGGGACCGGTTGCTTCAATAAAAAAGCCGGAATTTCCATCTTTTTTTCTCAGCGTGTCGGCTGTACTTTTAAAATCTGGCACTTTGTTTTTACTTACAAGAAAGATGGCATTGAGTATCATGGTATCCTCTCTTCCGGTAAATTCTTTCGGGAGCAGGTTATTCAGGCTGGTTGATTCGCTCAGATTTTTAAATTCATTATAATATTCCTGTCCGTAGATCTTACAAAGCCGGTCCATCTCATTTTCGATCAGGTCAGTTTTTTTTCTTTTCAGAAGAAAAGCTTTCCCCGGCGAACTTGCCATGATCTGCTTTTCCAGTGCAGCTGCTTCCTCACTCAATTCGTCAATTTGTTCGCTCAGCGCTTTACGATCGCAATAAATTTTAACCGCCCACTCCTCCTTGCCCCCGATATAGTGGAAATTCTCGATTAATGAATCGGAATAATCCGCTATGAATTTTCTCAAACTATCTTCAGTTTGAAAGATGGTGCCGAATTTAAACGGGATCACGGTATTATTTTCCATGATTGTATTGATTACCCCGACATGCTCCCGCGCGTTGGTTTCCAGCCACTGAATATCTGATAAATTCTTTTTGAAGTTTTCCTCTGAGAATTCACTTTCGGAAACATATTTAACGATAACGTAAAAATCATTGGACATAAGAGATTTCAAGCCATCGAGCTCAATGTTGCGACCGAGTTGAGGAGGGCTGTTTGACAGGCAATAAACATATATCAGATCATTGGTCATGGCAGTTGGTGCATAGGTTAATGAATTACTGGTCAGCGCTATCCGTTCCTTCAAAGGAATTAAGCCGTTCGAAGGATGTAACTTCAAGGCTTTCATCCATCTTGACGGAATAAAAAAGCCGCACCTGTTTTGGAGGCATGTTCATCGATTTCAGGAACGAATCATCCTCATAAACCTCTGCTACGGCATTCCAGGTTTCGTTCACTTTTTCAATTTTTACGACCGTTACGTCATAGCAGCTAATGTTCTCTTTCAGGAACATAACTACAGTTTTTTTAACTTCAATTATTTTGCTCATTTTTCCCTCCGTTTTATTTTAGTTGATAAGTTTATTAGTTGATAGGTTGATGGGTTTGTTACTGGTTTAACTTTTTTTCTCGGGCATTTTCGAGTAATTTCAACAATTCATCTTCTCTTTTGTCGTATTCTTCTTCATCAATTTCATCCATCTCAAATTTCAGCTGCAGTGCCATCAATCTTTCTTTGATAGCGCCTTCATCCGACGTTTCTTTCTCGATAACCTCATTGATTTTTTTCGCGATAAAAATAACTCCTTTTAAAGGTGCCAGCAGTATGTCATCGATTAAAAACATATTAAATACCTTTCGTGTTAATTACCAGGTTAACAAAGTTATAGGGTGGTAATGTCCCCACGTATTTGAAGGTCATAAAGCGGCCATATTTTTCATCCAGATCGTTCACCGCTTTGTCAAACGCGGGTTCAGCTGTGTTTTTAATAAGAAATGCAGCATTGAGTATCATCAGTTCTCCGTAGTTGTCGTTTATTTTCACATCATCCGCAAGCGGATTTAAAACATCGAGGATAATGCTTTTATAATTTCCCGTCTCCTTTTTAAGCGCTTCTGCCACCATTTCTCCGATTTTCATGCGCTGGTAATGGGTTTTATCAACAGGCAGGTTTATCAGCTTTCCCCTGAGTGACCTGATTTCATCATATTTTTCAATGATACTTTCATAGATCGCAGCTTCCTGTGCAAGTACCTTAAGTCCCAATTCCTTCTTGCCATCCATCTTACTAAGCAGGTCGTCGAATTTTTTATAATCCTTTTCAAGGATTCTCAGGATCCCGGAGTCATCGTTGTGCTCGGAGATGGTTGAAAACCGTACCGGAAGAACTGTAAATTGTTTCATAGCCTCCTCAAGTACTTCTTCGTGAGCGATCATGTTTACCCTTCGTGCTTCATATTGGATGACCGGCGAATTACTGACGATGGCGCTGATATCATTGAAATGGATCCCATAAACCACGTCGGCCCGTTTACCCATGCCAATCGGGCCATAGTCCAGTGGACCTGCATGCCTGATGATCCCATATATGTATTTCCCTTCTTTCGGTATTTCCAGTTCGTTGCTCATAACGGTTGTTTCATAAATTGTTTTACAATTCCCATTTTTCGGGAAATATTTTCAGGTCGATAAAATTAAAAATCGGCAATGGGGCTGTATACACAAAATCGCTCCGATCCTCGTATCTGGTACCAAGGGCGGCCATGATGTTATCGAATTCCACCTCCCTGGCGCTGTTCACCAGAAATGCCGTATTCATAAATATGGCATCCCCGCTTGTTTTGTTATGTTTATACTCGAACACCGACTTGCGGAAAGCATCGATAATCTTTTCTGTCTCCTCCGCTTTCTTTTCAATCAGCGCATGTGCTACAACATTTCCGGCTTCAGCAATTTTCAGGTTTCTTTTTTCCTGGTCATGCAGTTTTTCGATTTCGGCCCTGATTTTTTGCAGTTCAGCATGTTCCTTGTCGATCTCCTTGTATATCATTCCCATGTTTTTCCAGGTTCCCCTCACATTGAGTTCCACCTTGTTTTCGAACTGCCTGAGCAATTCCATAAACTCGCTGTATCTGCGATTCAGCAGGTTTCGTATTTCATCGGGGGTTGCCGCGATGGTACCAAACCTGATGGGAAGTACGCTTCTGAATTCCTTCATCACCGCTTCGATCACCTTTTGGTGCGCCAGCATGTTTTCGGGATTGACCACGAACCTGCTGAGCGGATGGTCGCTCACCACCATGCATAAACCATCGAACCCGATCGTGGAAACAAGGTCGCCTCTGCCGCCAACTCCAATAGGCCCTAAATTGACATCATAATCCGATGCAATGATGCAATAAATATATTTTCCGTCGCGCTGCATATTATTCCTTAATTTTTACCAAAATCAAATTTTCAATCACTTTTTCTTTTGCAAGTGAGATATGTTCATCTTTCGATAACTGCTTGGCCGCCGCTGAATAATCAAGCAATGTATTATAGGCTTTATTGATCCTGTTGAAGTTTTCTACGTCGCCATTTTCCGGATGTGCATCGGGATGAAATAATCTTGCTTTTTCCAGATATGCTTTTTTCATTTCAGGTTCCGTAGCTTCTTCTCTCAATCCAAGCACTTTTCTGGCCTGTTCCACCTGTTCAGGATTCAGCTCTTTAAATTCAATAGTAAAAAAACTATAACACGGCAGCGGACCGACCAATTTGAAGTTCAACAACCCCATATATTTTTCATCAAGCTGGTCAATTACCTTTTCGAATTTTTCTTTTTTATTTCTGTTAATGAGAAACGCGGAATTGGTCACCATCTCGTCATTCATCACCTCATGCGTTTTTATATCGAGACTGATTGGTGACAACGAATCCAGAATATTCAATTCAACCTTTGTGTTTTTTTCTTTTAATTTTGCCTGAACCAGCATCCCCACTTTCACTTGGTCAATTTTTAAATGCGTGTCCGTTTTTTTCAGAATGTCATCTTTCATTGCTATGATGTCTGGATGGCCAGCGATCTCTTTGAGGGTACCAGGAAAATCTGCCCAGGTCACTGCAATGTCAATTTCTGTCAGGTGTTCGATTTTCTTCAGGGTATCAATAATTAAATCATAGCCATTTGCAAGTATTTTAAAAACCTCTTCCTTTGAGCTTACAATCGTGCCGAGCCGCATAGGGATAAGCATGGCGAATTCTTTCCCCATGAGATCTTCAATCGTTTTCTGATGATGAACCAGCAAATATCCCAGGGATTCCCTGTTTGAATAATCGAGGTGTGTACTATTCCTGTCGGAAACAATGGCAGATATTTTTTGAAAGGGGATGGCATAAACCCCTGAATTTTCCAATGATCTAAACATTTCCGCACTGTAAAAGTTCGGCACAATCCCGTAAATGTATATTCCTTTTGTTGTCATTCTGTTTATGGGTTTATGGGTTGATGGGTTGATGGGTTGATAGGTTGATGGGTTGATGGGTTGATTGATAGAGAGCATTTAACATTCTTCCGATCTGGTCAATTTTTCCTCTAAGTGTGGTTAATTGGTTTTCGTAAAATCTCGATTGGTCTTTTTTACTCCATCGTGTACTCCCTTCTGCGATATTACTGCTCACAGATATTGATGCTCGTCTAAGCTGGCTGGTTAATCCAGATTTTTCATCCTGTGGAAATGTGGAGGTCACCTGATAAATATCATTTACCAGTTCTCGAGACATTTGCCAAACTTCCAGATTTTCAAATGAATATTTCATATTTTATCCTTTTTTCAATTCTTCAACCTATCAACCTATCAACCTATCAACCTATCAATCAACCTATCTTCGTTGCGTTTTGTTTTAATACTAATTGTATTGCTTCTTCAAAATGGGATTCCAAAATGGAAATATCCCCGATAACTTCATTCGAATTTCCACGGTTTTTATCAATCAATTCGCGGATGGCGAGCATGGCCGCTTTACGGCAAATAAATTCGATATCGGAACCGGTCAGGCTTTCTGTTTTCAGTGCCAGTTTGTTCAGGTTTACTTTTTTGCCAAGGGGTTTATTCCGGGTATGGATGTCGAATATTTTCTCTCTGGTTAGTAAATCGGGCAACGGCAATTCGAATATCAGATCGAACCTGCCACTTCTTAGCAAAGCAGGGTCAATTAAATCGATCCTGTTGGTTGCAGCCAGCACAATCACCCCTTTCAGATCCTCGATGCCATCCATTTCGGCAAGGAACTGACCGATCACCCGCTCGATTACCCCGGAACCCGAGCTGTCGCTATTACGCCTGGGGGTAAGACTGTCAATTTCATCCAGGAACAAAATACACGGCGATGCCTGTTTTGCCAATTTAAAGAGTTCTCTCACCCCTTTTTCCGATTCTCCGATGTAGCGGCTTAAAATCTGGGGACCTTTTACAGAGATAAAATTAACACCGCTTTCGCTTGCCAGCGCTTTTGCCAGGTAAGTCTTGCCGGTTCCGGGTCTCCCATGAAGGATAATTCCCTTGGGTGGTTTGGTATCGGCTTTTTTAAACAGGTCGGCATATTTCAATGGCCATTCCACCGTTTCCTTCAAGGCCTCTTTTATTTCGTCAAGGCCGCCAACATCATCCCATTTCACATCGGGCACCTCCACAAATACTTCCCTGATGGCCGAAGGTTCCACCTCTTTCATGGCATCCATAAAATTATCCATGGTCACCTCGAGCGACATCAAAAGTTCGTAAGGGATTTCAGCCATCTCGAAATCGATTTGCGGGAGTATTTTCCGCAAAGCAGTCATGGCGGCTTCCCGGGCCAATGCTTCGAGATCGGCTCCAACGAAGCCGTGGGTGATTTCCGCCAGTTTTTCCATATCTACATCCATCGACAAGGGAATTCCCCTGGTATGGATATGAAGAATTTCCAGCCTCCCTTTTTTATCCGGAATAGAAATAGAAATTTCGCGATCAAAACGTCCCGGCCTTCTCAGTGCCGGATCAATGGAATTAGGAATATTGGTTGCACCAATTACAATGACCTTCCCCCTCGATTCCAATCCGTCCATCAGCGATAACAGTTGGGCTACAACACGCTTCTCAACCTGCTTTTCACCGCCCATATCTTCCCGCTTTGGCGCAATGGCATCAATTTCATCGATAAAGATGATGGAAGGTGCATGTGCCTGGGCCTCTTCAAAAAGTTTTCGGATCCGCCCTTCGCTCTCCCCGTAAAATTTTCCCATGATCTCGGGACCGGAGATGTTGATGAACCAGGCATCCGTTTCATGGGCCACCGCTCTAACGATGAGCGTTTTCCCGGTTCCCGGGGGGCCATAAAGGAAAACCCCTTTGGGTGGCTGAACCCCAAGCCGCTCAAAAATTTCCGGGTACTTCAGTGGCAGTTCTATCATCTCCCGTATGCGTTGAACCTGGTTTCCAAGTCCACCGATGTCTTCGTAGGAAACCTTTCTTTTGCTTTCCCCCTCCTGCTTTGCCAATTCAAGCTGAAAGGTGGTATTTGGGTGTATCAGCACCACGCCCTCAGGATTGACGCCGGTTACGGTATAATCAACCGAGCGTGACCCAAACAGAATGGCTCTCACTTTATCGCCTTTTGTCACCGGCAAGCCATTGATGAGCGAACCAATATATTTCGCATCATCGGACTTGAACAATGAACCGGATTTTGTATCGGGCTTGAGTTTTATTTTTGCAGCTTGATGGCAGGTGGTTTTGATGATTTTTACCTTTTCATCGATCCCGGCCTGGGCATTTTCCCGGGTAATCCCATCAATCTGAATAATACTCTTATCCCGGTCTTCGGGATAACATGGCATGATTTTGACCGGTGTGGCACGTTTGCCTTCAATAACGATAACGTCGCCGCTTTCCAACCCGAGCTCCTTCATGTCTTTGGGGTCGATCCTGGCGATAGCCCTGCCAACATCTTTTACCAGGGCTTCCTTTACCCGCAGGATTATTTCGTCTTTGATTTTGCTCATGGTTGATGGGTTGATGGGTTGATGGGTTGATGGGTTTATGGGTTTATGGGTTGATGGGTTTATGGGTTGATTGATAGAGAGCATTTAACATTCTTCCGATCTGGTCAATTTTTGCTCTAAGTGTGGTTAATTGGTTTTCGTAAAATCTCGATTGGTCTTTTTTACTCCATCGTGTACTCCCTTCTGCGATATTACTGCTCACAGATATTGAAGCTCTTCTAAGTTGGCTGGTTAATCCAAATTTTTCATCCTGTGGAAAAGTAAAGGTTACCAGATAAATATCTTTTACCAGTTCTCTTGACATTTGCCAAACTTCCAGATTTTCAAATGAATATTTCATATTTTATCCTTTTTAAAACTCATAAACCTATCAACTTATAAACCTATCAACTTATAAACCTATCAACTTATAAACCTATCAACTAAATAGGCTCCTTCTCAACTGATTCAATGCTTCCAGCCCTTTGATCTCTTCCGGAAACATTGGTACTTCAACCTTGTTTAAATTGCTAAAAGTTTCACTAATCTCTTGTAAATAAGGCAATTGACCAGCCTTTCTTCTTTTACAAAAATCACATCCATCCGAAACCATTACATTGTTCACGATGATCTGCCGTGAAACTATTCCGGATGTTCCAAGATCTGCAAGCAGCCTGCCTGTTTCCATGATAGCCATTGCTTCGGGGATGCATACCGGTATAAATTCACATTTGTCATTATCCTTCAACATGTTTTCGATCTTTTTTACCGTTTTTTTCAGGCTGAGTAAAAATGCATCCACCTCATCCTGCTGATAGGAACCCGAAAAAGTGGTGATCATATAGCGGTATTTCCATCTCATCCTGGCGGCAACTTTTATCCACGCATCCAATAACTTTGGAGATGAAATCAGTCGCAAAGCATGGCCGGTCGGTGCTGTATCCACAACATATTTATCGTATCCGCCTTCTTCGATAAAATCAATGATGGTTTTAAAACTCATCACCTCATCAATACCGGGTATCGACAAGGTCAGCATCTCATCGATGTCCTCGTTGTCAAGATTTGTAGAGGTTTCAAGAAGTTTTTTCAGTTCGCTCCGGTGTTCTGTTTTGAAACCGGAAAGTGCCTCGTCGGCAACCACTTCAATGGCCGACAGGTTGGCCGTACCGTCAACCTTCACCACTTTAAAACCAATTTGTTGTTCGAGGCAATCCGACACGGAATGGGCCGGATCGGTGGATATGAGCAGCGTTTTGAAATTTTCAGACAACGCCAGGGCTGTGGCAATGGCACAACTGGTTTTTCCAACACCGCCTTTGCCGCCGAAAATGATGAGTTTCAGGTCGTTGTTTTCTAAGCCATCAAGTGCCATGACATTTATTTTTTTATCCTGATCTCAAGGATTCCATTGGTAAATTTGTGATGCAAATTTTGTTTAATGACTTTTACCGGAAGCAGCAACTCTTTGCGGTAAGTTCTGCTTTTGCTGACCGCTGAAATTTCAAGGATGTCATCCTTCAGGTCGATTTTAAGGTCATTTTCCTCTATTCCAGGCATTTCAGCAATAATCACGATCTCATTCTTTTCATCAAAGATATCGGTTATTGGCTCACGCTCTTCATCCACTTTAGGCCCTTCGGGTGTTTTTTTTATGTTCCCGAAAGTCTCCACTTTTGGGGTACCTCCGCCTGCCGTGTTGATGGTAAAGCCATAAACGCCTTTCATGCCTTTTTTGATATGATCAAAATTGATCTCGCCTTCCTTCCTGATTCCACCCTTTTCTTCGAGCTTTCCGGCAAGGTCAACCAGTTTTTCGATGCCCTTCAA
>JBBAAF010000074.1:0-18950 GCA_041658425.1 Bacteroidales bacterium
TGGGTTGAATTGATTGAAATGGTTGAATTGGTTGGGTGAACGGATACAGGTTTCGCACCGATTCGTGATTCAATGAATCGGCCATCGTCCGGGACGGCACAAAGGCCGTCCCATACATATATAAACCCTGCCCGAAAACAAGGTCCGATAATGCCAGCAACAATAGCAGGAGAATATTTTTTTTCATGATGCGGTTTTCTTTTAATTAAGATAAAGGTATAAACTTCTCCGTTATCCCGCTCCCAGTAAGACATTTCACTCAGAAAACGATATTTTTACGAAAAAATAGGCTAAACCTTTGAATTTCTTAAATTAAGTTTTCATATATTTGATATCCCTGAATCTTTTCAAACTGATATCAATGCCAATCGAAATCAGAATGGTACTAGGATTCCTCACGGGACTCGTGGTTTCCTTCGTGGCCATTCCCTCTATCGTGCGTGTGGCAACTGCGAAAAAGCTGTTTGCGGTTCCCAACTGTCGGACGAGTCACAATGGATACGTACCCTCTTTGGGAGGAGTGGCGATTTTTGCGGTGGTGGTGTTGGGTACCTCGCTGTTTATTGACAGCAGTGGTTTTGAAGAGTTCCGTTACATCCTTGCAGCCATAATGATCGTTTTTTTCATCGGCCTGAAGGACGACCTGGTCAACCTTCGCTGGACCAAGAAACTGGCCGCTGAGATATTTGCTGCCCTGCTTGTGGTGATCATGGCCGATGTGCGTATCGAGACCTTCCATGGTATGCTTGGGGTAGGAACCTTACCATACTGGTTCAGTATCGTTTTTTCCACCTTTGTTTTTATTGCCCTGATAAACTGCTTTAACCTGCTCGACGGGATCGACGGTCTGGCAAGCGGCATGGGGATCGTGATTTCCCTGATATTCGGATTCTGGCTATTCATGATCGGATTTTTGAACTTCGCGGTACTCTCTTTTGTCCTGGCAGGCGGACTGATCTCTTTTTATGGATTCAATGTGTTCGGTAAAAACAATAAACTCTTCATGGGAGACACCGGGTCCCTTCTCCTGGGATTCCTCTTTGCTATCCTGGCCATTAAAGTATTGTGCTGCGAAGTACAACCTGCGGATAAGCTCTTCATGAGATCACTGCCCACCGTTGTCATGGGTGTGATGATCATCCCGATCATTGACACCATGCGTGTTTTTACCACTCGCATCCTAAGGGGTAAATCACCCTTTTCCGCAGATAAAACACACCTTCACCATATCTTTCTTGAACTTGGATTTTCTCATTGGCAGGCATCCTCCACCATTATCGTGATGAGTATTATTTTGTTTTGCCTGACATTGATTATGCGGAACATGAACGCTATGGTCTCGGCCCTGATCCTGTTTTCAACAGCACTGATTATCAGTTTGATACCTTGCTATATGGCCCGTAACCGGACCCCGAAAGTTGAAGGCCAATTAAGAATTCTGAATTCCGAAATTACAGATTCAAGGATTGGTTCATTGGCTGAATAAATAGCTAATACTTCATGCCCACTTGAATCTTGCACTTCATAATTCGGAACTCTGAATTCGAATCTCAACATTTGTCATCCCGGCGAAGGCCGGGACCCCATGACGTTACTCCGAGGCCCTTTATTCTCCTTAAAAAATCCTACAGCGAAAAATACTCCAGGTCGCCCACCTGACCGCGGTATATCCCTTTCACATCCACCACAATCCCTCCGGGTTTCAGCCATTTCTCAAAATCGGCAGCAGTGAATTCAAGATACTCACGGTGTGCGACCGCGACGATAACGGCATCATAACCGGATTCGGGCGATGCCATATCGATTCCATATTCACGTTTAACTTCGGCGGGATCTGCATGGGGATCGGTAACGGTGACCGCTGCCTGGTACGACTGCAATTCGCGGACTAGGTCGGCCACGCGGGTGTTTCGTATATCGGAAATATCCTCTTTAAAGGTAAATCCAAGAACCAGGATCTTTGACTGCCTGATATCGAGACCTTTGGCGAGTATGCGTTTCACGGTTTGCTTGGCGACATAGAACCCCATCGAGTCATTCACATATCGTCCGGCGAGGATCACATGCGGGTGATAGCCCAGCTTCCGGGCTTTGTAGGTGAGATAGTAGGGATCAACCCCGATGCAATGGCCGCCCACCAGACCGGGTGAGAATTTCAGGAAATTCCACTTGGTGCCGGCAGCTTCGATGGCTTCATAGGTATTTACTCCCATTTTGTTGCAGATGATCGACAGCTCGTTCATCAGGGCAATGTTCAGATCGCGCTGGGTATTCTCAATAATCTTCGCAGTTTCGGCCACTTTGATCGATGACACCGGATGCACGCCGGCGGTGACAATCAGGCTATACAGGCTGGTAATGATTTCTGACGACTCCTCATCGCAGCCGGCTGTTATCTTAACCGTATTTTCCAGCTGATGAACCTGGTCGCCCGGGTTGATCCGCTCAGGACTGAATCCCACCTTGAAATCCACCAGATATTTTAAACCCGATACCCGTTCCAGCACAGGGACGCACTCTTCTTCTGTGCACCCGGGATAAACCGTTGATTCATAGATCACCAGGTCGCCATTTTTCAGCGATTTACCTACGGTTTCCGTAGCCGACATGAGGGCATCCAGCTGCGGAACATTATGATCATCTACTGGGGTGGGCACCGCGATGATAAAAACGCGGGCCGATTTAAGCGAATCTGGCAAATGGGTAAAACCGGCCTGAATTCCCAGGAATTTTTCCGGTGCGCTTTCGCCGCTGGGATCGGTTCCCTGACGGAGTCGGGCCACCCGTTCCGGGTTAACATCATAACCGGTTACCGGCATTTTTTTGCCGAATGCCAGCACCAGTGGCAATCCCACGTACCCCAGGCCGATAACTGCCAGCGAGGCTTTGCGGTTCAGCAGATCATTGATCAGAGGATTCGGGTCCATGCAGGAGTGAATTAGGTTGGTAAAGATAAAAAAAAGCCCTCATGGAGGGCTTTTATTTTGGAATTGTGATCCAGCTGGGATTGCAGCTGTTTACCTCTGACGTGGTGATTATTAAAAGTTTACGAACTCGCTATTTTTATATTTTGCGTTTATTTTGCGGTGACTTGAAATAACAGTGATATCTTATTTGGGTCTCATTTCCTTTCTGTTTCTATAATATTCTAATTATTAGGGTTTAGTCAGTATTCCGTATGCAATTGTTACTTAACTTATTTTAGCGGAAATTTGGCGCTATAATTACTATTCATTAGTTACTAATCACTTATCGATATATTGATCTTTTAGAATCATTCAGAGGACTGCATCCAAGCTTTCCTTTAAAAGATTTAGCGGACGTGCAACTTCCCCGTGTGTCCCGAGAAATTCCCTTTTCGTTTTTAGTCATGTTTCAGATTGTTAGATTGTTGATTCATTTTCAGAAGCAATTCAATAATCATTTCCTTTGAGGCAAGAAGCTCTTTAAGCATCTTATTTTCATTGTCTTTTAAGAGGTCGGGAACGTTTACCACTTGCGTATTTACAGTACATGTGGGTGTCCCTATTCCAGTCATCAGCCATTTCGGACACAAATCTGGAAAGAAGTCAAGAAGCTTAGTAAGTGTCTTTGCCCGCATCTGGTTTTTTCCGCTTCTGATCAGTGATACAGCAGAATGCGTGATTCCTAGTTTGTCAGCCAATTCCTTTGTTGAAATCTTTCTCTCTTCCAGGAACGTATTTAGTCGCTTGTTATCAATCATTTGTTAGGTTGTTGAAAATAACTTTAGTGTAATTAAAACTTTATTGAATTTTATGATATTTCTATTATTATACTTGTAATCATAAATAATAAACCATTTCCCCAACCAAGATTACACTAAATTCAGACACCATCAAAATTTTTAGTAAAATGAAAGAAAAACTGATACTTACAGAAGAGGAGCTCATGAAGCTGAAATCCCGATTACCACAGGGATACAGGCAAAATATCAAGAAAATGACAAAATATTCCTATTCGTATATCGATATGGTTTTGAAGGGAAAACGATCCAATCAGGACATCATAGATTGCGCTTTAGTACTACTCGATAAATCGGAACTGGCAAAGAGAAGCTCCAGAAGCATTTATTACCGGCTGACAGGAGCAAAAGTTGAAAATAAATCGTTTGATAAAAAGTTAGATGAGTAAAGCACGCTATCCGGTTAAAACCCTTATTGATCCTCAGGCACGGGTGATCGATCTTTCCTCAAGCACGAGGTCTCTCAAGCTTATACACCGCTCTCTTCTTTCCCATTTGATTGCTCTCACTAATAACCAGGATTCAAGACTGGCAACTGTAATCGATGGAGAATCATGGGATGTTGAATACAACAGCACCGCTCAGCTGGCCGATGATATTGGAAACTACCTTAAAAACAGGCCTGATCATTCCTTTACACGATGCCCATAACCGCATCGTTGGATTTGTAGGCAGAAGTCTTACCGGGGAAGATCCCAAGTATTTCAACTCCCGGGGAACCGATTTGTATAAAAAAGGAAGCCTGTTGTTCGGATTAAACTTCGCCGCTCATGAAATAAAACGCAATGAATCAGCCTACCTGGTCGAAGGCAATGCCGATGTAATCAAGATGCACCAATTGGGTTATACCAATACAGTCGGAAGTTGTGGTACCGCACTCACGCGTGACCAGATCCTGATCCTGAAAAAGATCTGCAATTCAATTACCATTATTCCCGATAATGATGGTGCCGGTAAAACCGCTTGCGATAAATCAGCAAAGATGATTCTTACGGAAGGCATGAATTGCAATATCATTCATTTACCAGACTCTAAGGAAAAATCCGATGCCGATTCTTTTTTCACCGATGCCGATCATTTTAAAGAATACGCACACGATAACGTACAGGACTATATAATAGGTAAAGCTTCCCGATGGAGTCAGCTGCCTAAATCCCCGGAGATCACCCGACGGGCCATCGATGAGGTATCTGCATTGATCTATCAAATGGATCCTTCGGTTCATGACCTGTATATCGATCAGGTCAGTAAGCTGATCAAACCTAAAAAAGCCTGTTCCATATAGTATCCAAGAACAATGCAAAGCGTCTTTACCAAATAACCAATGAGCATGGAGTATCCATGCCAATCGAATTGAAGCAGAGCAACCTGATTAGCCCAGGTCAGTTTAAAGAATCCATTGAAAGTTTAGGCAACTTCCTGTGGGAAGCCTCTGAGACTGAATTAAACAAGCTGAAACGCTATCTCTATCAGGAAACCAAGTCATGAGTCACCCAACTCGGTTGGCACAAGGACGGGTTTTACTCCTGGGGCAACGGCATCTTTAATGAATCGTTTACCAAAGTGGATGATTATGGCATCGCAACCCATGATCAGGTCAATTACTATCTGCCTGCATTTTCAAAGATGTATCTGAGGGAATTCGGGCTATTTGTTTCGGAACGTCAATTTTTACACCGTGATGGCAACAGCATAACACTCAACGATTATAGCCAAAAACTCATCACTGTTTTCGGTAGCAACGCTTCCCTGGCACTTTGCTTTTACTTCGCGAGTCTGTTCCGCGATGTAATCATCCGGAAGTCAAGTTTTTTTCCAATACTGGATCTCTTTGGTCCAAAAGGAGCCGGAAAAACGGAATTGGCTGTCAGTATTATGAGCTTTTTCGGTCGAATGGGCAAAGGGCCCAACATCAATAACACTAGTAAAGCTGCTCTAGCAGACCATGTGGCGCAGTTGGCCAACGCCTGCGTACATATTGATGAATATAAAAACAGTATCGATTTTGATAAAATTGAATTCCTGAAAGGACTATGGGATGGTACTGGCCGTACCCGGATGAACATGGATAAAGACAAGAAAAAGGAAACAACGGCAGTGGATTGTGCCGTAATCCTATCAGGTCAGGAAATGCCAACGGCCGACAATGCCCTGTTCTCCCGGCTGATTTACCTGACATTCAGCATTTATGAATATAATGATGAGGCGAAGAAAAGTTTTAATGATTTGAAAGAAATTGAAAAGCTAGGCAATACCCACATCACCAATCAGATATTGTCTCTTCGTAAACACTTTATCGCCAATTATTCCAAGAGCTATGACCAGGTAGCCAAAGATCTCAATACAGAAATCGGTGATGTGGTCATAGAGGATCGCATATTCAGAAACTGGTTACTGATCCTTGCTGCCTTTCATGCCATAAAAGACAAAATTCAAGTTCCCTTCACCTACACTCAGTTAATTCAACTTTCATCTATTCAAATTAAGGTACAAAACAAAGAAACCAAGAAATCCAATGAGGTATCCACCTTTTGGTCAATCATTGCTTACCTGGCCGCTGATAGTCTCATTCAGGATACGGTAGATTATAAAATTGAGCTGCTCCTGCATATCAAAACCGATATGCTCGAAAGAGACTTTGCTCTGGGGACCCGGGTTATTTTCGTTCAGATGAGCCGGGTATTTACGCTATACCACAAACATGGAAGGCAAGCCGGTGATAAAATACTGCCGACCGAATCGATGGACTATTACCTGAAACACGACAAGAGATATTTAGGACGAAAGCGCACGCGCTTTCGCTTCATTGATACCACCATCGGTCCGGCAGGAGAATGGAGGTCCAGAACCGAACACGCTTACTGCTTCCTTTATGATGATTTGGGCGTCAGCCTGCATACTGAAAACTCATCGGAGGATTCCTCGATTGTTAATAATACCAACAAGCCAAAAAATTTAGATCAACTTTTTTAGGCTTAAAAACCCCGGTAACAATGGTAACAAAGGTAACAGCAACCCTCTCAATGCAATAGGAGGCTTTCTCCAGGTAACAAAAGGTGGGCATTTTAAAAACATTTGAATTTTTTTTATTCATGGATTACATCGACGAAGTATACATAGCCTTAAAGGACAGGGAACCAGGCAGGTACCCGATAGGCAGCCTCCGGGAACCAGAAAAGTTCACTTCTGCGGTTAAATTTCTCATTGAAGGGGAGTGGCTGACCAATGTTTCCTTCTCAAATGATTTTGGCACTTTGATCATCTCCGGGCATTTTCCATTTGAACGAGTTAAAAAACCTCTAAAACTCAAAATATGATTTCTGAAAAAATCATGAACTCCAACTACAAATCCATCGTGATACCCTGTAAACCTGTATTCAGTGAACAACGCTTATCTTCTGATGTTCAAACGATGTTTGGAAAAGCCTTGGAAACGCCGCGAATCTAAATTATTGACCCAACCCAAATTTACCGGTACCGTTGAAATAATGATATCTGATTGCGACTTCTACCGCTTTGGCTGGGAACTCTCGCTTACCGATATGGCCTACCTTCATAACGCTTTCGAAAAAGCAGTAAAACTCTTTATGCGCACCTGTATTGCCATTGATATATCCATGTCCGGAAGCCAGGCACAAAGCATACGCCGGTTTCAAACTCAATACGAATATCCGGAGGAAATCTGGCCATTCCAGTCAATCAAAAAGGATCTGGACCGCAACCTGCCCATGGATAGTATCAAATTTGAAAAGGACGTATATGTCAAGTTCCAGGAAATAGTTTTGGCCATCTTGTACAAATCCGGGACAATTACCAAAAACAACATCGGAGGAGTCGCGAAATTGTGGCTCCTCCCATCGAGGTCGATCTCTTTTCTTCAACGTAACGAGCAAACAGGACTCTTTGAAACACCCGAGCAGTGGAATGGCGAGGATAGCTGGGAGTTAAATCCCATCTACCAATCAATCTCCTACGAAATTCAGCTCACGTTCACCGGAAAATCCCAAAACCTGGCTGTCTTTGTCGAGAAACCGGTCTAATCACCGGTATTTCAAAGGCTTTACAGCCCTTTTTGTCCTTTTTTAATGTCTGAGCCACCACTAATTTGGTGGCTCAGGCTTTTTTTATGACCAGGCAAAAAGGACACATGAACACATTACAACTTGATATTGACGGCTTTATCGGGAATTGGGGTTATTCCAAATCTTTCGTAAAGAATTTCCTGGCAGACGCAGGGAAAAATCCGGTGATCGTTCGGGTATCCTCTCTGGGTGGCGACGTTGATCATGCTATATCTATATATGATCAATTCGTGGAGCATGGTAACGTAACCATTCAGTTGTCGGCATTCAATGCCAGCGCAGCAACCCTGATCACGCTCGGTGCTAAACGCATACTGATGAACTCCAATGGATTCTATCTGATTCATAAAGCACTGAACTGGGTAGATACCTGGGGAAACATGAACGAGGATGATATCGATGCTTTGATCCTGACGCTTACCAAAGAGAAAAAGGAACTCGAAAAGGTTACCCTGGTGCTGGCCAAAATGTATTCCAGGAGAACCGGAAAACCAACTTCCGAGATTTTAACCCTGATGAAGGAGGAAACCTGGTTGAACGCTGAAGAAGCCCTCGCCTGGGGATTCATTGACGAAATCACAGAACCTGCTACTAAAGAGAATTTACTCTCCAACCAGAAGATGGTCACCATGCTCAATTATTCGGAGCTCCCTATACCGGGAACTATGGAACACACCACGGATCCGGTTCCGGGCATCCTGCAGAACGTCAATACCTCAATCAAGAAAATGATCAACTCAATCTTTACCATGAAACAACTTGCATTCCTCAACAAATTACTCGGGGTACCTTCCCTGGAAGCAATCGATGAAGGGATCTACCTGAACGAGGCCCAGCTAGCCGCCATCAACGAAGCGCTGGAAGCCAATCAACAGATCGTTACCGAGCGCGATGCTGCCATCGCCAACCGCGATGCAGCCGTTACCGACCGCACCAACATTGTCGCCTCCCTGGATGCCATTGATGGCACCATTGCCACTGCACCCCCCTGAAAACAGACGATACCATCTACCGTTTGAGCCAGATCAACATGACCCGAATCGTTCAGCCTTTCCAGCAAGGATGGACCCCGATCAACAGTGCGGCATTCACGCCGAACGAGCTTCGCTTGTTCCAGTTCAAAGTAGACCAGGATATTCAGCCGGATTTCATCACTGCCAGCTGGCTCGGATTTCTCGATTCGAACAGTCTGACCAAAAAGGATTACCCGTTGGTCAGGTACCTGATCGAAAATAACCTAATTCCTTCCATTCAAAACGACATGGAAATGTTCGTGTACGGATTAACTGACTGGTGGGAAGGTCTCGGATTCGGGATGAATGCTGCGGTATGGACCAATCTCCCGAAAACCGGTAGCGGTTCAGTTTAATCTGAATTATTCACGCTCAAAATTTTAAAAACATGGATTTTGCAGATATTGGAAAATTGCTCACCGATGGTAAAAACCTCGGTGGGCTCGCCAACCGGATTTATTTCGGACTCTGGAACGATGTAGCTGCCTGGCCAACCGACCCATCGGGTCCGGCAACCATCGAACTGGCCGGCACACAAACCGGTGACCTGGTAATGAAAGCTGGCAAACGGATGTTCGAACATTATACCACCGAGGATGCCGCCAAACTCGATATCAACGTGATCGGAGAAGAAGCCGGCAAGGGGTACGAACTCCTATTGCATATTTTCGCCCCAGGGTTGCATAAAAAGCTCCTGGGATTTATGAACGCTACAAAAAATGAGGACCTGGTCTTTATTGCGATGGATAGCGCCGGTCAAAATTACCTGCTGGGTTGCGAGATCCGGTCAGCCAAATTCTCGGCCAGTGACGGATCCGGTACCGGTTCAACCACCGATGGCCGCCGGGGATTCGGAATGACCTTCGCATTCCGTGCCGCCAACATATATGTATATACCGGAAATATCCCACTGACTGAAGCGGTAGGATCTGTATGATCTGGACCGATTATTTCACCCTCATAAAGGTTCAGCCGGGGCGTATCGTAACGCCCCGGCTCGGAACTTTGGATTTTTCCGATCCCAATCTGCCAGTGGAAAAACTACAGGCTCTGTTTGAGGATGATTTCCCTTACCTTCAGATCACACCCCTGGGCATGGAAGCTCTTTATCCAATGCCCCCACTTGCCAAACTCCCCACCAAAACCGTGGAACCATTCGCACCGTCAAGGAAACCCATAAAACGAAAAGCGTAGGTTTCTTTCATAGGTTTTGTATTTTTGCGGAAGCCCCCGATAGAAGGGGGCTTTTGCTTTGTTAGATAATGGTTATAATGAGCAACTTGCCATTTGAAAATAAGTTATTGTTGAGAAGTTGGATAAGTACTTCAGTAAAGTAAAGTTATTTACAGTAATACTGGCAACCTGTTTGATTGAAATTCCTAGGCTCACCCTTTATACCAAGCTTTTCGGTTACGTTGAAGAAGTCAAATTTCTGGAATAAACTGTAAATTAATCAGTTGCATGGATGTAGAAAATCCTGTTATTTAGAATGTATCTAAATTTGAGGATGTGGTGATTATTTTCTGAAAAAAGGGGTAACCTTTTCATTCAATACCGGATAAATGAGCAGGAGATTTTTCTCCCAAGAGCAATCAAAGAACTAAAATCGACAATCCATGATAAGCTTAACCAAAATCATTTTTTCAGTCCGACCATTTGTCAGGCATTCCCTGTATCGATTAGTTTCAAGCCATAATACTGCATATCATGAGTATACATGGATAGGCGAAGAAAAGTCTGGTTAATAAAAACCGGCTTTTGAGTTTGGCAATACGTTGTCGATATTGGAGGTTTGTTAAGCTGAAATCAGGCAAACATTACTTAAGTTTCTTAATATTAAAGAATAAAAATGATCCCAACAATTTCCGAATTACAGGAAGTCACCATTAATGATTCAATATACTTATTCAACCCAATTAATTCATTAGCCTGACTTGAAAACTTCCGAACCCCTTATTATATTTAGGGTTGAGTAATAATAGCAATTTCACCCAAAGGATGAACGGTTTACCATACGATTTCACAGATAAAGAGGTCTCTCCCTGGGGCGGTCCCCGGTTAATCGAGGAGACATACCGTCGGAGCGGATTGAAGCAATACTTGGAAGAGCAGTGCCCGGATTTGCCTACTATCGGTTCCAACCGAGGATATAGTTCAGTCGATCTTGCTGAGGGGTTTATGGTCAGCACCATTTTGGGAGCCACCAGGCTTGCCCACTCCGGAACCCTTCGCCATGATGAAGTTATCCAACGCATATTCGACTGGGGCAAAGGGATGGCTAGCCAAAGCACCTTCAGCCGGTTTTTCAGGAAATTCGATCAGGAACGAAATGACAAGTTGTTCCCGGCCATTAACCGGTTTTGGTTCTCCCAACTGAAGCTGGACAAAATGACCATAGACTTGGACTCTACTGTGATTACACGCCATGGCAGCCAGGATGGAGTAGCCAAAGGATACAACCCCAAAAGGCACGGACGAGGCTCCCACCATCCGTTGATTGCCTTTGTGGCGGAATCCAAAATGGTTGCCAATGCCTGGATGAGAACCGGAGACAGTGCCTCCAGTACGGATTTTACGGAGTTCTTTGACGAGCTATTA
Source organism: Bacteroidales bacterium (assembly GCA_041658425.1). Classification (GTDB taxonomy): domain Bacteria; phylum Bacteroidota; class Bacteroidia; order Bacteroidales; family UBA12481; genus UBA12481. Next base: position 11,457 of record JBBAAF010000074.1, read on the forward strand.
ACCATTACTCCTCCTCATCGGATTGGTTTGTTCCGCGCTGATAGCGGTTTTTGTAATGAAACGATTATGTCCAGACTGGAAAAAGAGAACCTCAAGTATATCATGGCAACCCGGATGATGGCGCCATTGGTCAGACGGATTTTTGAGCATAGAGAGTGGTTCCCGATTGATGATGGATATTGGACTGCCAGTTTTGAGTACCAGGGCAAAGGCTGGTCAAAGCCGCGCAGGATGGTGGTTGTCCGCAAGGATACAGGCAAACATCCTGACACCGGTGGCAAATTGCTTTTTCCTGAAATTGAACAGTTTGAACAGTATAAGTACGCTGCTTTTGCAACAAACGTAGAGTTTTCAGCGGAGTTGGTATGGCATCTGTATAACCAGCGTGCCGATTGTGAGAATCGAATCCGTGAGTTGAAGTACGATTACGGTATCGAAGGGTTCTGTATGGATGATTTTTACGCAACAGAGGCGGCCTTTCGTTGGACGATGGTTGCCCACAACCTGATGAGTTTGTTCCGGTTACAGGTGCTCAACCAAAAGCACCATCCGGTATTATCGACTATGAGGTTCCAATGCATTGCAATAGGATCTTACCTGGTTAAAACGGGTCGGAAAACGACCTTGAAGCTCTCCGCCAAACAAAAACGGCGGCAATTTTTGGAGGGACTGTTCTCGAAAGTATCGAATCTGTCACCCCCATTTCAAATTTCTAATGCATAATTTGGGTTCAATACATTATATGACAACAAATTGCACGGCTATAACATTATATTCGAGTTTCGTCTGAGGAATAAATAATTGCAAATGATTGCATTTATCGAGTTACGAAATTTTTAAAAACTGAAAAATGGAATACGACAGGACAACATCACGCCGACCAAGCTCACTTTCGGGAGAATCTCCCATAATATCCTGCTTTATCAGCATGATAATGTCCGGGTGCTTTTCTAATATCGTATCTATTACCCCAAACTCTGGATTCCGCGACCAGTCTGGCTTTTCGAATTTTATCGCTAATTCTTCAAATAGTTTCATTGGTATTAATTTCTTGCTAATTTTACGAAAGATGCACAATCATAAACTACTAATATATTGATAACCAGTATGTTTATTAACATTTTAGATTTTATGGACAGACTCTAATTAAACAATAATAATTTAAATTAAACTACCAACATGAAAAAGCTATTTTTTCCCAGCATTTGTTCACTATTGCTGATTATATCGGCAATGATTAGTTGTACCAAGGATGGCAGTTCTGATAAAAAATCAGATCCGCAAATCTTAATCAGTAAAAGCGAATCCGCACTCAGTACTAAAAATGGTATGCTTTTGTTCAATTCTTTTAAGGAATTAAATAAAAAGGCCAATGAGCTAAATGCATCAAATGACGAGGTCCTTAAAAAATTCGAATCATCCATGGGAATAAAGACTCCTGCCGGAATGTTTAGAGCTGTTTTATTTTCTGAGGATTCATTAAGTAATTATTACTTTAATCTTCCTGTCAAGGAACAAGACTATTGGAAAAAACAACCTCAAAAACATTCAGAAAAATATGATATGGCTCTTTCACAGGGTTTAATTAAGATAATTAAGGAAAAGGACGGAAGTGAGTACTTTGATTTAAACCTATCTCAAAATTCCTTCGCAACAGTTTTGAATGCTGAAGGATTTGTACAGGTAGATACAATGATTTTCCAATTTACTCCAACCGCTATAAAAATGATTAAAAATGGTGACTTCAACCTGGTGGACAAACTCAAATCGATTAATACTGATTATGAAGATAGTTGGATTATTGTCGAGAAAATGAAATCAGATACTCGCTTAAAGTACGGGATGATAAATAGTTGGACCGTTGGGAATTTGGAAAGTAACTGGATAATAACTGATAGGAACATTTTCAATACACCAATCAAGAGAATAAGAGCATGGATTGATGGACACTCAGAACCATATGGGAGCTATTCAGAAAGTTGTGCTCAATATATACGAGGTACTTATGTACTCCGCGCTGAAGCTATGAAGAAAAACTTCTGGGGGACTTGGATCTATGGTGACTATAATCCAAGTTATTCAGTTAGTTCAACCTGGTCGTATCGATATGAGAATTACACTTGTGATCCCTATATTACATTTGGTTGTGGAATATATTATTGTGAGCATGTGAATGATTCTGGAATGGATTCTCCTTATAGTAACAGTTGGCCTTCAGTCAATAATCTTTATGTCAATCTAATACCAACAGGAATTTGGTCAGGAACATATTGGTTTCATTCAGCCTTTTGGAGTCAAGGGTATTTTTCAGGAAATTTTGCAGGAAACACATTCTATTATACCTGGTAAAATGTTTTATCTATACAATATTACCTCCCTACAATCGTTAATTCTTTGATTGTAATCTGTTCTGTAATTCCCGGCAAATAAAATGAGATCATCTAATTATTGGATAAGTATAGTTTTCGTGATTCTTTTCACTTCCTGTACGCAGGAAATAGATCTGAAACCAATAATTACTCTCGGAGAACCTGCTTTATCAGGATTAATTAGTCCCGGGAGGAATTCAGTCATTTACCTTGGCATGACTTCGCCTATTCTCAATCAAACCGGTAGTACACTCGAATGGACCGATATTGAGATCTGGAAGGGTAATGTAAAGGTTTATACGGAATCCAATAACATCCTTAACCAGATCAATATTCCAGGGCAATTATTGCAGGAAGATCATCGGTATACAATTATCATAAAATTGCCTGATGGAAAGCAGGTTACATCATTTGATTCGATACCTGAGTTGGTGAAAATCGACCGGGCTGAGGGATTTTATGGTAAAACCTATGGCGCTGACGGAGGCGAACATTCCGACTATTCGGTCACTTTTACAGATCCTCCGGATAGTCGGAATTATTACGAACTCGTCTTTATCAGACAACAACAATTTGATTCACTGATTCAAATTTCTTACATGAGTATCATTGAAATCGCCGATCCGGTAATCCAGGCTGAAGGCGACCTGGATTATTATCCGAATTCATTTGTGTTTTCCGACGATTTGTTTAATGGTCAGCAATACACATTAACCATGAAGTTGATAGGAGGATCAAGCAATATTATGGTTAAGGAGCCCTTAATAGAGGGAGAGGATGGAACTTATTTCATCTTACGGTCGGTTAGTAAAACCTATTACGACTTCAGGAAGTCGTGGATCCGGCATCGTAGAACCCAAAACCGGGGGGCCTTTGATAAAGAGCCTCTGGCAACCATCTTGATCGGCAATCCGATTCCACTCTTTTCCAACGTTGTAAATGGCTACGGAATATTTGCAGCATATAATCAGGACTTTAAAAAGGTTGAGGTAAAGAAATGGAAGCAACCGGAATGAGGCGATTATTCATTTGTCTGATTTCTTTTGCGCCCCTGTTATCGCATGCCCAAATCACGGTAAGCGGCAAAGTGAAAGATAAAATCAGCGGTGAATCCCTGATTTCTGCCAATGTTATTGATTTGTTCAGTAAATCAGGCACTACCACCAATGCATTCGGATTTTTTAGTCTGACTCTCCAACCGGCGGATTCTGTCTTGATATCAGTCAGTTTTACCGGATATCAAACCCAAATGATTTCATTGCAACCTTTAAAAAACAAACAGCTCGATATTTCGCTGATTCCCGGATTAATGATCAGGGAGGTGGAAGTTGAGGCAGCCCACAATTTCAGGCGAAAGAATTCCTCGATCAGCCGTTTGGAAATACCTGCCACCCAGTTGCAAATGATCCCATCATTGCTGGGTGAAAAGGATATCATGAGGGCTTTTCAACTGATGCCCGGGGTACAGTCGGGCAAAGAGGGTTCATCCGGCATGTTTGTCCGCGGAGGCAGTCCCGATCAGAATCTGATTTTATTGGATGATATCCCGCTTTATAATGTCAACCACCTGGGCGGTTTTGTTTCGGTATTTAATCCGGATGCCATCAGTTCCGTTCAACTATACAAGGGAGGTTTTCCGGCCCGGTATGGCGGCCGGCTTTCGTCATTGCTCGATGTCCGGATGAAGGACGGCAACAACCGGAAAGCCGCAGGTTCCTGTACGATAGGAATTGTAGCCAGCAAACTGACCCTTGAAGGCCCCCTGAAAAAGGGCCGGTCATCCTATTTGCTTTCAGTGAGACGAAGCCTGCTCGATCTGTTTACCCGGGTCTATGGTTACCTGAATGGAGGCAAGCTGATATCCGGATATTACCTGCTCGATGGAAATGCCAAAATGAACTTCACCCTGACAGACAAGGACAGGTTGTTTTTCAGCTTGTATGCCGGTCAGGATAAGGTTTTTACGGTGCAGAATGATAATTCCGCGGCAAACATTCACGCATACAATATCCGGAGTAAAATGAATCTTCAATGGGGAAATCAATGCATTTCATTACGGTGGAACCATATCTTCTCGGGCCGGCTATTCAGCAATACCACGCTTGGATATACCCGGTTTTCGCATCAAAACTCTTTGAGTGCGGTGCTTACGGAGAAGAACACCCTGAAAAAAGCGGGCGATTTCAACAAGGAACTCAGTTCGGGCATCTTTGATTTTCTGGCAAAAACGGATTTTGATTTTTCCGCACGTAACGGACATCAAATCAAATTTGGAGGTGGATTGACTTACCACACTTATGATCCATCGGTTCAGAAGTATAGTCAGAGTGGCGGTGGTCTGGTCGGAATAGATACACTTTTCCGGTCTCCGATAATCAGGGCGGTTGAATCGGAGATATATGCTGAAGATGAATTCCATACAGGCTCTTTTACCTTTAATCTCGGTGTTCATGCGACGGATTTCCTTGTCGACCGGGTACAGTATCCCTCGCTTCAACCCAGGTTGCGCGGTGATTTCCGGATTTCGCCAGGGATGTCTATTCAGGCATCCTATACACGTATGGTTCAGGATGTTCACCTCTTATCCAACAGTGATACCGGGTTGCCCACTGATCTCTGGGTACCCTCGACGGGTGGAATCCCGCCGCAAAAGTCCGACTTATTTGTTGTCGGATGGACCGGCAATCTTGGTAAAGCCCATTTATTGGATCTTACCGTCGAAGGATATTATAAATCGATGAAAAATCTGATTGAATTTGGGGAGGGGGAATCGTTTTTTACAACCGGAAAGGACTGGCAGGAAAAGATTGTAAAAAACGGAAAAGGAGTGGTTTATGGAATCGAGTTTTTGCTACAAAAGAAGGAGGGTAACACAACCGGCTGGATTGGATATACCTGGTCGAAAAACATGAGGCAGTTTGACCAATTGAACCGGGGCGAGCCGTTCCCGTACCGGTTTGACCGAAGGCATGTATTTACCATCGTCATCAATCATCAATTTAATGAAAAATGGAGTTTTTCAGGGAATTGGGTTTATTCCACCGGGGAGGCTGTTACACTGGCGCTTAGCAAATATCCGGTATCAGTTTTGGACACCGAGCCGGATTTTACAATTTATTTACCCGATCCGTTTACCGATCAGGCATTCATTTACGATAAGCGGAATAATTACCGGATGCCGGCATACCACCGGCTCGATATCGGGTTACATTACAAAGAATCCAATGGCCGCAAGAGCCGAACCTGGAGCTTTGAAATTTACAATGCCTATAACCGGAAAAACCCGTACTATCTGTATTTCAATAAAGATAATCAGGGAGTTATGAAGCTTTATTCCTTCTCATTGTTTCCTATTATCCCATCGATCAGTTTTAAGACGGAGTGGTAGAGTGGAAAAATGGAATTTCGACTGAATAAGTCCGGTTATTGGACGAACTTAAAAAATGACATTAAACCTATCGGCACAGCCGACCAAATAATTTTCAGAGTTATTTGGCTTCAGGCAGCAAAGTCATCATTACAGGAGATTTGTTTTTTAAACCTTTTTAGAAGTTGTGGACAGAAGACTAATAATTACAAAAGCGTCTTTTCTTACCAGACAGATAAAGGGTTTTAAACAAGATAAATGTTTAGTTCAAGGCCTATCATAGTTCTTCATTGAATCAGTGAGTCTCTGACTGTTAGGTCGAAACCAAAAGACTCATTGGAAGTGTGCCAAAGTGAGGATGCTTAAAAAGCTATCAAAGGTGTTGCATTTAGCTTAAAACCTTTGAATACTTTTATTATAGAAAAAGGGCTACCGGTATCACATCGCTAGCCTTTTTCTGTCCTTTTTCGCCTTTCCTCCATTCCGTAGATTTCGGAATGATCTACTTTTTCACCCCTTATAGCTTCGATTTCAAACTGCTGGATGCCGTTGCTGAATGCATGGATCTGCTTCAACCGGATGATTGGGCAGTTCTCATGGATGGCGATACTATGTTCCTGCAGCCGGATTTCGGGCACCAGATACAGCGACATATAGAAGCCCATCCGGAGGCAGGTGGACTCTTTACCAGTTAAGCTTCCGTGTGCCATCCATCCGATTATTCAGATGCTGTTTAATACCGGAGTACACAGAATTGAAATTTCTCCTTGATTTTTTGTATATTTGTATATGACAAAATCAAATTCATATATACTGGATTTTGAAATTGATAACCTGACCGATTCGATTTTAAACCGGATAAGTGGAGATAGCTTTCGGACTGAGATTTCTTTGGCAACCAAGGCTGATTTAAAAATCATTACAAAATCGAGGGGATGGTCATTTGATTGGAAATTTGAATTCAATCAGCCTGATAGAGAAGTTTATAAGCTGACAATTATTGATAATCCTGTTATTGTTCAAGGATTGGTAAGTTTGACCGTTAAATCTGACCATGTTTACATGTATTTATTGGAGAGCGCACCATTCAACATTGGAAGAAATAAACTTTACGAAGGTGTACCCGGAAATTTAGTGGCTTTTGCCTGTAAGTTATCATTTCAGAGAGGCGGAGAAGGATTTGTATCCTTTGAATCGAAGACAAACCTGATTGACCATTATGTAAAAACTCTTGGAGCCTATCATTTTGGTGGACATTTAATGGTTATTGATACCATGGGCTTAATTAAAGAACCAGAAGGAGTTGATTTTGTTATCCAAAGTAAACCCCTGACTGAGAAACAACAGAAAGAACTTAGTGAGTTTATTGCTAAGAGGAAACTTGAGATTAAAAAGAAAGCAAAAAAAAGCACATACACTCAACAAACGGTATAGCTAACCATACCATCGACAGTTGTTTGTCTTTTGTTTATAAATTAAGGCTCCCGGGGATACCGGGAGCCTTAATTTTTTGTCCTTTTTCGCCCTTTCGCCATTCCGTAGCTTTCGGAATGATCTACTTTTTAACCCCGTATTCCTTTGAATTAAAGCTGCTGGATGCAATCGCCGCTTACATGGAATTGCTCCAGCCGGAGGATTGGGCGGTTATCCAGGATGGCGACACGGCATTCCTTCATCCTGATTTCGGTCATCAGATCAAAACCCACATAGAAAACCACCCCACTGCAGGACTCTTTACCTCTTATGCCTCCCGATGCC
>JBBAAF010000075.1:0-18765 GCA_041658425.1 Bacteroidales bacterium
AAAGTCCGGCTTCAACAGGCATCTGCCATCCAATACCAAACTCATCCGTCAGCCGGTAATAATTACCATCCAAATGGGGTTCTTTTCTCAAAGAGGCAATGGAAGGAATTCCCGGCCGGACTGCACCCACATCAACCCTAAAAAGATCGGCCATAAACGGTTCAAAGTCAGCAAGCTGAGTAATTTCATCCTGAATCCGGGAATCCGCATCTATCCCAAGGTATTTCTTCAGATTACGGAGTGCCCGGATATTAATTCCGGTAACAGCAGCTGCACCCAGATCAAATGGAATCCGGTCGGGCTCCCTGTGCTCAAGGGTATCAATAATCCGCTGATAACTAGTATTTTTCACCATATTAACCCGCAATCAGATATCGCCCTCCTTTTCTAGTAACGAATTCTATAGAACCGTCAGATAATTCCTTGTATCGAATGTTCCTGCCGTCGGCCTTAACCTTTGCCTTAATACCCGTCTTGATTCTGCAGACCAGGCCCTCTTTGGATAGGACCTCTACGCTGGTGATTTTACCATCCTTCCATTTCATATCCAACTCAAAGGCTCCACGGGCACATACCCCTTTAAACTGGCCGGTTCTCCATTCTTTTGGGAGGGCAGGCAACAGATCTATTACCCCCTCATGCGATTGCATCAGCATCTCGGTAATGGCGGCTGTTACCCCCAGTGATCCATCCACCTGAAGCGGGGTATAACACTTTGCAAAAAGTTGCGGGTAGGCTTGTTCCTTGATATATCCCGTAAATATCTTGTTTGCCCGGTCGCCATCATACAGGCGGGCCCAAAGTGCCATTTTCCAGCCACGCGAGAAACCGGTACCTCCATCACCGCGCTGTTCGAGGACGGCTTTACAGGCATCAACAAACTGCGGAGTTCTTTTAGCTGAGAGTACATTGCCGGGATAGAGCCCGTACATGTGCGAGAAATGACGGTGCTTGTCTTCCATTTGCTCATAGTCCTCGGTCCACTCCTGCAGACTACCGTTTTTACCGATTTGAGGCGGAACCAACCGGGCTCTGGCAGCGGCCACTTTTCCGGCAAACTCCTGATCCGCTCCCAATACTTTGGAAGCCTCACCATAATAACCGAACAGATCGGTGAGGATCTGCATATCCATGGATGATCCGTAGCAGATAGTGGTAAAATAATAGCTACCGGTTACTTCATCATAAAAGTACTTATAACCAGGACCTTTGGGCGGATTCTCCGGTGAGTTGGAAGGATTGGTTACCAGCCACCTCCCATTGGGATGCTCGACCAAAAAATCCATAAAAAACTCAACCGATCCCTTGATTACCGGATAGATCTCTTTTAAATATGCACGATCCATGGTATACAGATAGTGTTCCCACAAATGCGTTGTCAGCCAGGCGCCACCAACGGTAAAGGTTCCCCAGGTAGGACCGTCCATAGGGGCAGCTACCCTCCAGATATCAGTATTCTGATGGAACACCCATCCCCTGGCTCCATAGTGCTCCTTGGCCACCTGGGAGCCCTGGTCGGTTAACTCCCTGACCAGTCTGATCAATGGCTCAGCGCAATCGGACAAATTACCGGATTCAACGGGCCAATAATTCATTTCAAGATTGATATTGGTGGTATATTTTGAATCCCAACTCGGATTCATATTATCATTCCAGATACCCTGAAGATTAGCAGGCTCAGTTCCGGGACGTGATGAAGAAATAAGCAGGTAACGGCCAAAATGATAACATAATGAAGCCAGATTTGGATCGGAATTGGTTTCAAATCCAGTCATTCTTTTATCAGTAGGCAGATAGGAATTGTCGGTTGCAGGAAGATCCAACCTCACCCTGTCAAAAAAACCTATATAATCCTTAACCGCTGCATCATGCACTGCCACATAGGTTTTACCCTGCAAACCGGCAAGGTATTTCGCAACCCTGGCATTTTGATCTCCGCTCACATCCTTGTAATTTACAAAATTGGTTGCAGCAACGATATAAAGCGTTACGGCATCCGCTTTATCAATGATCATGTCAGCATCATCCAGTTTCATCGTTCCACCTTCAGGAATGGCTTTAAGTTGAACCTTATACCTCAGAGATCCCACAATACCCATATAATCAGCCGACTTGCCGTTGATCATGAGACCATCCTTCCCGACTCCATCCATCGTGAAATAATCGGTCGCATAATTCGAATGCGTCTGGTTACGGCACCCCCTCAGACTGGCCCTGAAAGAAATGCTTCCGGGCTTATTGGCCGTCATCCTGACTACTATAACCTGATCGGGAACTGAGGAGAATACTTCCCTTTTAAACTTCACACCGTTAACTGCATATTCAACACTCGTAATTCCGGTTTCCAGATCCAGCCACCGTTTATATCCGGTCACTTCCTTTTCATTTTCGAAAAAGAGGTGCAGATTTCCAATCGATTGATACTTCTGTTGTTCCACCGGATACCCCATGAGGTATCTTCCGAAAAGTTTGTGAGCCCCAATGGGATTGCCCTGAAAAATCATTTTCTGAATATCAGGCAGCACTTTATACCCGCCTTTCACCACGGTTGAATAGGGACCGCCTGACCAATAGGTTTCTTCGTTCAGCTGAATGCGTTCTTCTGCATTTTTACCGAAAACCATGACACCCAGCCGACCGTTTCCTACCGGTAATGCTTCTTCCCATACTTTTGCGGGTGCTTCATACCACAAAAGTGTCGCAGGATTAAAACTCTTATTATCAATACTATTTGATAAGTCGGCTTGTTGTCCATTCAAATTGATCAGGGAACATAACAGAAGTGCACAGAACAAAAGCGGAAATCTTTTCATGATAACTTACTTTTTGAGTTCGAGTGTAATTTCTTTACCTGCGGCAAGTGTAACTTTCTGGCTTCCGGATGGAGCTTCAAGGTTAATTGTTTGATCCTTGCCCGAGATCATCCTGACATTGATTGCATTTTTATTCCATTTCAGACTGGTTATTTCGATTTGGCCCCGGCAAAGTACGCCATTGATTTCACCTGCAGGCCAAACCGACGGTAAGGCCGGAAGCAATTTTATCCGGCCAGAATCCGATGCAACCAGCATTTTAATAATGACGGCTGGCATTCCCCCGCTTATATCCATATTAAACAGGGATTTGCTATTATGCATGGAGGCAAGGTTGTTCAGCCAATAGCGGTTCACCAATGGAACCAGACACTGATAGGCCAGATCGGCTTCACCCAGACTAGTGGAAGCCTGACCGAGCTGGACCAGTCCGAACGACATAAAGCCTGAGCTATTGCCGCTCCAATGCCGTTGCAATTTAAGTTCGATCAGATGTTTGAAGCCGGCCTGGAGTTCAGGATTTTGTGCGATCTCTTCCGGCATCCCATAGTATAGCGGATAAAGTTGTGAGGTGTGCCTGTGATTGAGTTGGTCTTTGAGTTTGGGGGTCAGCCATTCCTTGACTACCCCTTCCTCACTGATCAGATAATCAGGCATTTTTGTCAGCATACCCTTCCAAACTGAGATTTTCTCCTGGTTCACACCTAAAATATCAGAACCTTTGATCAGGTTATTTAGAAGTTCTTTAGCAGCGGCAACATCCATCGTGGCATTGAATGTTCCTTGTGAGTTTGTATTTCCCGGAGTGTTTTCAGGGGATTGTGTGGGTGAGAAAACATATTTTCCATCCGGACCCAGATACAGATAATCTTCAAAAAACAGACCCGCTTTTTCCATATAAGGCAGGGCATGTTCAGCCAGAAATTTCTGATCACCGGTATAAAGGTAGTAGTCGTAAAAGAAGTGGGCAGCCCAAGCTGCACCTGCAACCCAAAACCCGCCGGCAAAATCGGGAGCTAAAGCATTGTTAAATCCATTCGTTGATGAGCGGGATGGTAGCACAACACCCCTGGCACCAAACATATTTTTAGCATTGATTTCCAGCCAGGGCACAATAGATTCGATATAAGAAGTATAAGCCAGCATCAGTTCAGGGGTATTGCCCATCAGCATGCTGGCAATGGCTGCAGGCACATTGCCATTGTGCGTATAGTCGCTGGCCCATCCGGGGACATAGGTTCCGCCCCATACCCCCTGTAAATTCGGTGGAAGCTGCCCGGTGCAGGAGATGATATTATACCGCCCAGCGTCGAATTCCTTTTCAATCAGTGCATTATTAAGCTGTTGGTTTGTAGATTTTGCAAGAAGTTCCTCCGTGGTAAGCTGATTGTCTTTTCCCCCTCCCAAATCCAGCCGCATTCGGTTGAAAAGTTTTCCATGAATCAGGGCATGCCGTTTCAGCAGGATTTGATAATCAGTATCGAGGGCAGACAGGTGCTTTTTACTAGCATCTATCTGGGATTTATGAGGATCGTAAAGCACCCTGATGTCAATATAAACGAGCACCTGATCAGCTCCGGCAATCAAAAGGGTATCTCCCTGAGAGACAGTGGTACCGCCTTTTGCAGCAACATGAGCAATTCCTTCAAGTGCATGTATACTGCCAGGATAAGACTTGGTGAAAGTGCACTTATAAGTCAGGAAAGACTTATCAGCGGTGGTTTTAACATCAGAAACCATTTCTTTAAAAACCTCATTGGAATTCTCGACGGTTTTGGCTCCCAGCTTCTCATCAACCTGCCGTGGTCTGAGAGCCATTCTACAATTGACCGATCCCTTGTCCGGACCAGTAATCAGCATGATAGCAACACTATCGGCGCGTGAAACGAACAAACGGCGCTCATAAACACCACGGCTATCGGCCCAGTGAACGGTTGTTTCGCCGGTTTGGAAATCCACCGACCTCACATAATCTTTGATTTCTTTTCCTGTATCCATCCCAATATTCAGGTCAAATGCCGGAACAAAAGAATCCGGATACATAAAATCAGTTTGTCCGGATAAATCAAACTGCAGGTTGGTTGCCTGCTGATATAACCCGCGATCGATCAGGTTTCTGATCTCGAACAGGCGTGCGGCATTGTCGGGGGGCATGTGCGGGGGACCCTGCGGCAGGAACATCCGTTCATGGGTAAAAATGATGGTTTCGTTCAAAGGGCGGCTCATCACATTGGCACCTATAGTACCGTTGCCGCTGATCAGGCCCTGTTCCCAGGTCTCAGCCGGAGTGGAACTGATGAATCCCCTTTCAGGAACCGGAAATTTTGTCTTTTTCTGAGTTTGTGTAATCACGGTTCCCCCGATCAGGAATCCGAAAAGAATGAAAAACAGGCACTTCTTCATGATTTACAATTATTTAGCTTAATTCAATTTTTTAAAATATTTAAAGATTGGGTAAGCAACACTTTTGTTTTCAACACCGGCCGAAACCAGAAAAGGATCCAGCAATCCCCATCCCGCGAAGCCATCGCCAACTTCGGGCTCCAGACAGAAAAAAATAAGGTTTGCCAGGGGTTGTGCCATATCTATTAAAAAAGTTCCTGCAGGAAAGGTCCTTCGATCTGCGTGGACAAACCCGCCTTTGTATCGGGTCAGGATGAATTCGTAAGATCTTTTGTGGTACAGCGAATCAATTAGAAACTCCTCGCCCGATACGGTCAAAGGGCTTTTCAACGTATCAATCCGGATATTTTGGGCGATCAGCTTGTTGACCAGAAAACCAAAACTCCCGGGGATCAGGTATCCCCGGGGCATTGCAGCTTCCTTGGTTCCCACCGGTTTTGTGAGATGCTCAACCCCATTAATGACTTCAGGTACACCATCGATGGTACCCGGTTTGTTCCGCAGTACGCTGGTACCCGGTATAAATTCCTGGTCATTGTTCCGGTAAGCGAGAATGTCGATTTTCCCCCACGACTCATATTTACCCTGCACAAAATTCATCATCCGGCCGGTTCCGGATTGCGCAATGACCTGATTAACCAGCTTTTTATCTGCCTTTTTACAAATATCTGCCATTTCCCGGCCATGTAACCGCGTATATTCAAGCAGCTCAGTGATATAGGCATACTGGGCATATATTTTTCTTTCGAATGAGGGAAAGCCAGGCGTTTCCACCAGGATCGACATCCGGTTGCGCAAACCGTATGCATTGGTCAGGAATTTGCCTTCTATAAACCAATAGGCCAGGTCGTGACTCCAAACAGTGGGAGGCCAGTTCTCCTCATCGGATAAACAATGCGTAAAAGTCTCCAGACCGTAATTATCCCTGACTTTCTCCCTTACAGCCGGGAACAATGAATTCCAGATATAATCGCGCGGTTCAGGATTAGCGGTTGGCAAATTGCAGGTAGCGTAACAGATTGCATAGCCGTGCTTTACCCTTTCCATGGCATGGGCATCAAAAAACAAAACAGGGTCCCAGGCATTCAAAACGTTCTTGTATAAGCCGTTAGCTTCGGTTGATTCCAGTTTTATGGCATCGCGGTTGAGATTATAACCTTTTGAAGTCGTTCCAGATCCGATCAAGTAAGGAGTACCATCCTGAATCGACAGGATATCATTCCTATCGACATTAAAATTCGGACAGATTATAATGATCTGATTATCCAGTAAATGCCTTTTTGAGCCAACCAGAATATCCCGCATAACCATCATCAGTGCCTCTTTGCCTTCTGCCTCGGGAGGATGGATATTTCCCTGAAGGTAAATGACTGGTTTTCCGGATTTCTTTGCTTCCGCGGGAGAATTGATCCGGGGATCAGCCAGAACCACCGCCGGGCAAACACGCCCCAAATCAGAAGTAAAAAGGTCAATGACCTGAACATACCCGCTGTTCCATTTCATGGTTTCAATGAATTCCAGCACTTCCATCGAGGAAGCAGTTCGCTCAAAGCCGGTCTTTTCGGCAGTTGTGAGTAACTTTTCCTGCCATTGGCCATTCCAGTCTTTGGGCACTTCTTCGCCCCAATAAATTTTCTGAGCATAGGTCCCGTTTCCTGAAGAAAGAGCCAAAATGACTGCCAATAAAATATGGATTGCCGGTTTATTGATCATAACACTCCTTAATCTATAGTTATCTGCTCAAGTTAGCGAATTACCACTGGTCCGATCAATCCTGATGGCAGCAGTGGCATTTTCTTGCGATATCTGTTTTGAATGTTTGTCCGGGTAATTCTATCAGCTCCCTCTTTTCCGGCATCTCCAACAAGCCGGTTATGCCAAAGATTGGTGACATCTATATCAATCTGATTCTTTCCGGGTTTAACAAATTTCGAAACAGAGGTTATGTAGGGCTGTTTCCAAAGTGTATCCACCGTAACTCCGTTGATTTTAACCACAGCTATCTCCTTAACATCACCTAAATCTAAGATAAGATCGTTCTGATTGTTGCCCAGAGAAACTGGAATGTTGAAAGTGGTTGAATACCTAGCAGTTCCTGAGAAATACTTCACGCCATCAATAGTCGATAGTGTCCAATCTGACAAATCATTCATCATCAATTCTTTTGGAGCGCCCCGGCCCCCGGGGAAGGTGATCTTCCAGGGTTTGTCCGGAGAGACCACGTCGGAACGTTGATTTTCAGCAAGTTTCATTATTTCTTTTCCCAAAACCGTTTTGATCACTTTTCCCCTGGGTTGAAAAACAACAAATACTGATCCGGCGGGCGGCAGGTTCAGCTCCAAAGTGGTAAACTCATTGTCGGATTCAAGCACCTTGCATGGCTGGATGCTTCCGTCATCCGCCAGCCAGAGGTAAGGGGTCTTTCCCGAAGGGATCCGGAATCGGGCGGTAAACTTTTGCCAGTTGAGGGCACTGTTGGAAACAAAGTAGATATCCTCTTCCTGAGTTCTCCGGTGGAAATAATCGATATGCTGGTCGGAATTATCAAAACCTCCGGCTGTAAAATCAGGTTTTATTCCCAATTCTGTCATCACGGTTCTTAAAGGCAAACCATAATATACTTTTCCTTTCCCGTACAGGTGTGAGGTAACTTTTACCCCATCACAATCGTCCCAGATTTTTTCTCCAAGATTCTTAACATCCTTATCGCATGCAGGAAAGTTTATCAGGCTATTGGATTGCAGCGGTTTGGGACCGACCACCACAGCACCGGCATGGATCAATTTCTCCAGTTTCCGAAGCACATTCAGGGAGATTTCCGTTTTATCAGGGATAACCATAACACGGTAGGTTAAATCTTTTGGAAGAGTCAATTCTCCATTGACATATTCCATTTTAGTCAGGACAACTTCCTCATTTACATAGTCATAATCGTACCCCTTCCCGAGCCCTTTTGTATCGACAGGTTTAGGCTGGCCGCAATGCCAGCATTGGGTGGAATCATATTTGGTTGTCAGGTTAGGGTCGATGCGTCTTGGCGGAACGAGATTTGGGGCCTGATCGCCGAAATAGAGGCAAAGATCGCCCACAAACTGTCCCTGCTGGAGCATATAGCTGCATCTCGACATGTATTTAAGCATCGGGCCGGCATACTCCCACCAGGTAGAATTGACATTAAAATGTTCGCCGGCATGGTATACAAAACCGGGTAAACCGGCCTCAGGAGGGTTATGAGTGAATGTATGGAAGGTGACCTGGTTCAGCCCTTCACATAAGGCCACGTCAAAAAGTCTTTTATAATTAGCCGGACCATCCTTCCAGGCGCGCCAACCTGTTAATGTCTCTGCATTTACGAGGGTTTTGCCATAGATATGAGCGGCGCTGGCAGCCTCTTTAGTCACCCAGAACTCGCTACCGTTCCAGAATTCGCCCATCGGAATATCTGCGACACCCAAAGCCTTTAAAGGATCTACCCGGGCATATCCACCATGACCGGCCTCCGCAAGCAATTTTAGTCCGTTTTTATTCAGTATCTCCTTCTCCTTTACAAAATGATTGGTAACCAGCATATCACCAACAGCCTTATGGTAATCATGAAGGAATCTTTTGGTAACATCCTCATTATCTATAATAATCCCGGATAATACCGGTAAGAACGGGAGAGGGTTATAGCCGAAAAGATTTTGAAACTCCATGAGAAAACCGGGAGTCCAGTCGTCAGCCGGATCTACCTCATAACTATCCAGCATAAATGTTTTCAGGGCACCAAAATCCTTGCGATCGCCAAGAATGGTTTTAATCATGAAGGAGATATGCTTTTCGGCGGCGTCAGCACTGAGATGATCGATTATAAGGCCATTGGAATTCGGACTTGGACAAACCAGATTCTGGCCGGTATTGTTGCATATAAACCGAAGAATCTTCCATTCACCATCCGGCACCCTCCAGATCAGGGTTTTTCCATCGTACCGATCGGAAATATTCAGAATATCAAACTTTTTGAAAATTGACTGACCTGATTTTAAAGGTATTGCATAAACCGATATCTCGGAATGATACTGGCTCATTCCCTTAGGAACCGGTAACGTATCCTTATAATCAGCCGGTCCTTTTAAAGCCATTTCACTCGAAATGATCGACTTGCTGGCATTTTCAGGCTTAATCCAGGATCCTCCGGCATTCCAGCTGCTTGAAGCAAACATTCCCAGATCCAGTCCGAGCCGTTTGCACTCATCCATAGCCAGGCGGATTGATTTCAAGGATTCCTCTCCGAGGAAAGCGGGTCCGGTTGGTATCATTTTCAGCGGATCAACTAGGCTCCCGATATCCCAGATGATCGGTCCGCGCATGCCTTTGGCTTTCATCTGCTCCAGTTCGTAAACCAGTTGCTTCCTGTCGACATAACCATTCAGCCAGGGCCATAATGCACCGGGCCGTGCTTCAAGTGGCGGCTCCCTGAATAAATCTTCGGATAACAATGGAAAAGTGCTGACCGGTTTTTCAGGTTTACAGCCTGCAAAACCGCAAACAATTATCAAATAGAATATTACCCTACCTATGGTTTTCATACTCATTAACAGTTTAAGCTCGTTGAACATTGTCCAATTTGGGTATCAAGTTAATTCGGATCGGCTTAGGTTCATCAAGGTTTGTTAGCAATTTAAGATACTTTCTTATGGTGATTTTAAATGTTGGAGAAATCGAAAAACAAGTCAGCCTCTGCCGTTCAATTTGGTCAATCGCTAATAATCCTTAAGTATTGCATTTTTAGGTGATAATATTAATCTCAACCTTTACATTCTTGTCGGTGGACCTTTACAATTCTTCCGGTTTATCCGTATCTGAGCCATCTCAAATATATTGAACAGTAGATTCCTGCTCCGTTAACCTGTCCAAAACTACGAGAGTAAAGGAAGGGGTCTTAGAACTATTGAGTCAGCATATTCTTCAGTTAAGCCTACCAACCCAAACAGGCTGTACTTTTCTCCGGCTGTTTCCCTACCTTTGAAAAACCAATGAACCAAAGTAATGTCAATCAAGATGTCAGAATCCTATCCTAAATTGTACGGACAAAATTTGAGTTAACCCAATGGATACAGATCACCTACCTGACTTGAAAGTTGAATTTGTCTATTCTCCGGTTATCAACTTTTCTTTGCAACAGAACCATGTTCCGATCATTCGAAGATTTATCGTCAGCAATCCAAGCGGAAATGACCTGAATAACTTGAAGCTGCAATTAAGTTTTGAACCCGAATTTGCCCTGCCGATTGCTTCGCAAATTTCAAAGATTCAGGCCGGAGAATCTTTTCAGATCATAAATGTCGATTTAAAACTTTCCGCTAAATTTCTTTCCGAACTTACTGAAAGAGTGGCCGGTTCTATTTGCATGATTATACAGTGTGAGGACCAGATTCTTTACCGGAATGATTTTACTGTTGATGTCCTGGCATTCGATCAATGGCAGGGAATTGCCATTTTACCCGAAATTGTATCTTCTTTTATCACACCGAATAATCCGTACATAGCCAAAATCATTGCCAGAGCTTCTGTAATATTGAATGGATGGACCGGCTCACCCTCACTTGATGAATATCAAAGCCGTAACCCTGATCGAGTGAAAAAACAGATGGCCGCAGTTTTTGAATCGATCCGCGAACTTGGGATTATATATTGTGCGCCCCCCGCCAGTTTTGAACAATCCGGTCAAAGGATCAGGATGATCGATACGCTCGTTGCTCAGAAGTTAGGCACTTGTCTTGATTTATCGTTAATCTATGCTTCCTGTCTTGAAGCGATAGGGATACATCCAATCCTGGTGGTTTTAAAAGGGCATGCTTTTGCCGGGGGGTGGCTTATCGATGACTCCTTTGCCGATAGTATTAGCGACGATCCGTCATTATTATCTAAAAGAATTGCCGATGGAATCAATGAAGTCCTATTGGTTGAATCTACATGCATGAATGTAGGAAACTCAGCAACATTTGACGATGCAGTAAGATCGGGAAACTATCATCTGGTTAATACCGATGACTTTGTACTGTTTGTAGATGTCAAACGCTCTCGATTCGCAGGAATAAGACCACTCCCGCAAAGAATAAAAACGGAATCGGGATGGGAATTTATTGATGACCCTAAGTATGTCTCGACTTTGAATCAACCTGATGAAGTTTTTCCTGATTACAAATTGATTAATCAGATGGACCAGGAGGTATCGAAACAACAACTTTGGGAACGCAAACTTCTTGACTTAAGCCTGCGGAACAATTTGCTGAATACGAGAATTACCAAGAGTACTGTTCAATTAATTTCAGTCAGCTTAAATAAATTGGAGGATGCACTAGCGGCTGGTGATGAATTTCAATTATTGCAGAAACCTTTAGATTGGGATAACCCTTTACGAAACGCCGGCGTGTATCAGGCATTAAATCAAACAGATCCTATTATCGACCTCGTTAAAAATGAGTTGTCTCAAAAACGATTACGAACTTATCTCACCGAAAGTGAACTGGTTCATGGACTCACAAACCTGTATCGCTCATCCAAACTTTCTCTAGAAGAAAACGGGGCCAATACACTATTTCTATGCCTGGGTTTATTAAAGTGGTTCGAAACACCCGCCAGTGAACAACCAAGATTCTCTCCGATACTACTTTTGCCAGCGGAGATAATTAGAAAGTCGGCGCTCAAAGGGTTCGTAATACATAGCAGGGAAGAGGATACGTTAATGAATGTAACGCTTCTTGAAATGCTCCGACAGGACTTTGGCATTACTATTCAAGGCCTTAACCCTTTGCCAACCGACGAAAGTGGCGTTGATATCAGAAGAATTTTCAACATCATCAGAAAGGTAATCATGCCCCAGAATCGCTGGGATGTCGAGGAGCAGGCTATCCTGGGTACCTTCTCATTCAGCAAGTTCATCATGTGGAATGACATCCACAATAATGCCAACAAATTAATCCGGAATAAGATCGTTTCAAGCCTGATTTCAGGGAAAGCAGAGTGGGATGTCGAATCGAACCAGTTTACAGAGGAAGAGTTGGACAAAAAATATCATCCTTCCGAGATAGCCTTACCGATTAGTGCCGATTCTTCGCAACTGGAAGCAATCAGTGCCGCCAATCAAAATAAAAGTTTCATCCTTCACGGACCTCCCGGAACAGGAAAATCACAGACGATAACCAATATCATTGCCAATGCTCTCTACAACGGTAAAAAGGTGCTGTTTGTTGCTGAGAAAATGGCTGCACTGTCTGTTGTTCAAAAGAGGCTTGAAGCAATCGGCATCTCCCCTTTTTGTGTTGAGTTGCATTCCAATAAATCCAAAAAATCATCTTTACTGGAGCAGTTCAAGAGGACAACCGAAATAGTCCGGAGAACCCCTCCGGAAGACTTTCTTTCAGATGCAGAGCGCATTCACCAGTTAAGAAATGAGCTGAACCAATATGTTGAAGCGCTTCACAGCAAATATCATTTTGGATTTTCGTTATTTGAAGCATTCTCAAATTATGCCGCTTATCCCGAATACAGTAATACTATTCAATTTGGACCGGCAGTGATCAGGTCGTTGTCGAAGGGAAAGGTCAGCCAGTGGACTGAAGTGGCTGAAGAACTGAAAGCTGCTGGATTAATGTGCGGCAATCCCCATAACCATCCTTTGAGTGCGATCAGGTCATTACAATACTCACCTCAAACAAGAAGCATTGCGATGGATCTGTTTGATCGGTATACTGAAGCTCTGAAAGTTCTGAGACAAAGTATTGCCGATGTAAATCCGGGGTGTCAGATCCAGACACCAGTTGCACGGAAACATCAGGCTTCTCACCTGTATGAAATTTGCCACATACTGGTCTCATCTTCAGATGTCCCGGCCTCTTTAGTCAGCCTTAAGAATATAGAGGAAACGCTGCAGACAATCATCCGTATATCAGGTAATGGTATCGAAAGAAACCTGCACAGGGACTCATTACTGGCTTCTTTTACCAAGGATATTTTAGCCTTTGATGCCAAAAGAGTTAAGGCTGAGTGGATCATGACACTGACAAAATGGTTCCTCCCTAAATTTCTGGCGCAGAACAAGATTGTCAAGTCCCTGAAACCCCTGGCCATCAATAAAAAAGTCGATAAAGTCAGGATAGTGGCAATTCTTGATGATATTATCGAATATCAAAAGGAACAGAAACAAATCGATCAGCAGAGCAGCTTTATTGCTCCAATTCTTGGATCAAGATGGCAGGGAGGAGATGGAGACTGGAATGAAATATCGAATGTTTGCCAAACGGTCCTAAAGCTAAATGCCGCAATTTTAAATTGTCATGGTGATCACATCAAATCAGCCGAATCAAGGCGATCCCTTTCATTAAACCTGGCCGAAGGACTCCAGGCATTTCTGTCGGTATACGGTTCCACAATTGAAAGTTATATATCTGATTACAATCAGATTATGGATATTGAAAACAAGTTGAGAAATCTTTTGGACATCGACTTTGATTCTCTGGACTTGATTCAAGGCAACTATATTGATAATTCATTAGCCGCATGTGCTAATTGGAAATCAGATATCGATTCATTAAGGGATTGGGTTGGCTGGAACCAGGTTAAAGATAAAGCTATCGGCGCAGGGTTAAATCAGCTTGTCAGTGATTACGAAAATGGTCAGATACAGGGTGAAGATGTAGTAAATTATTTCTTTAAAAGCCTTTACCGGAGTTGTGCTGATTATATAATTGAACAGGATAAGCAGCTTTCATCGTTTAATGGAAAATTATTTGAAGAAAAGATCCGGAAGTTTCGTCAGTTAAATATTCGTTTTGAAAAATTGACCAGGGATGAATTGTATGCTAAGCTTGCCTCAAAGATTCCTTCATTCACCCAGGAAGCAGCACAAAGTTCCGAAATCGGGATCTTGCAGCGCAATATCCGTAATGGTGGAAGAGGCACAAGCATTCGCAAATTATTCGATACCATCCCAACTTTAATCACCCGGATCTGCCCATGTATGTTAATGAGCCCGATATCGGTGGCTCAGTACATCGACGTAAACAATTTTAAGTTTGACCTGATTGTTTTTGACGAAGCATCACAGATGCCCACCTGTGAAGCTGTTGGAGCTATCGCCCGGGGTAATAACATGATCGTCGTCGGTGATCCTAAACAAATGCCGCCGACCAATTTTTTCTCGTCAAACAATATTGATGAAGAGAATATTGAAAAGGAGGATCTGGAAAGCATCCTGGATGATTGCCTTGCGTTGTCATTACCCTCGAAATATCTGCTTTGGCATTACCGGAGCAAGCATGAAAGTCTGATCACCTTCAGCAATTCACAATACTATGAAAACAGCCTGCTGACTTTCCCCTCTCCCGATGACCAGACCACCAAGGTTAAATTCAATCATGTTAAAGGTTTTTACGATCGGGGTAAAACTAGGCAAAACAGCTTTGAAGCGAAAGCAGTTATTGGGGAAATCATGCATAGACTGTCGGATCCGGAACTTTCGAAGAAAAGTATCGGTGTTGTCACCTTCAGCTCCGCGCAGCAAATTCTGATCGACGACATGTTAACCGAAGCCTTTAAACTCAAGCCGGATCTTGAAATCGTTGCAACCGAATCGCCCGAACCCATTTTCATAAAAAATCTGGAGAACGTGCAGGGAGATGAGCGCGATATCATATTATTCTCAGTTGGTTACGGCCCCGATAAAGATAACAAGGTCAACCTCAACTTTGGTCCGCTAAACAGGGAAGGAGGCTGGCGCCGGCTTAATGTTGCAGTTTCACGGGCGAGGTATGAGATGAAGGTTTTCTCAACGCTCCTGGCTGAACAGATTGACATTACCCGCACGGCTTCACAGGGGGTAGCCGGCTTAAAAGCATTTTTGGAGTTTGCTGAAAAGGGGAAGACTTCCATAACTGTGCTCAATGGGAGCATCAAACCAAAAAGTTCAGGGATAGTGGATCAACTGGCATCGCGATTACAGGCGGATGGATATGGCGTTGTGACCAATATTGGTTGTTCGGGATTTAAAATAGATATTGGCATATCAAATCAGGAACGACCCTCAGAATATATTTTAGGTGTTCTGTGTGATGGGCTTAGTTATAAGGAATCCAAAACCGCCAGGGACAGAGAAATCATCCAGACCGAAGTACTGAGATTATTAGGCTGGAACATTCACAAAATTTGGTCTTGCGATTGGTGGGATAACCCGGATAAAGTCCTGAACGAAATAAAGCAGGCGATACATACCGGAAAAAATCCGATGAACCAAAAAAATGAACTGGAAGATAGTCAAATGATTAAAGCCGGAAGTTCAAAGGTGCCGGTGGCGAAATATGTCGAGTCCATTGCCAGGATACCTATACTGAAGTTTAGGATGCAGTATCAGATCACAAAACTTGGCATCCGTTGTCATTCATCTCGACCGGATTGGTTTTTGGATAATTTAAACATAAATAAGATTTCTTCAGATATTTCAACGGTACTGGAAAAGGAAGCTCCTATAAGCAAGGATTTACTATGCCGGAGAGTCTTGGCAGCTTGGTCCCTGGGTAGAATAGGGTCAAGAATTGATGCCTATTTCAATAGACTGTTTGCACAGATGAAGATAAAAAATACCAATGCGGAAAAGTGGTTCTATTGGAATGAAAATCAAAACCCTGATTCATATAGGATTTATCGTGTATCTGAAAATGAATCAGACAGGTGCGATGTATCCGATATCCCACCGGAAGAGATTTCAAATGCCGTTAGAGAGGTTCTTGAAAACCAGATTAGCTTAAATCGTGGAGATCTGGTGAAAGAGACCGCCCGGTTATTTGGATTTAACCGAATAGGCGGCAATGTTGAATCCTTCATGCAAGACGGGATTGATAAGGCCGTAAAACGTGGCTTCGCTAAAATAGAAGGTGATCGGGTATTTCACGTGGAATGAATGTCTGCAAAATATCACAAGCAAAAATAAAACCAAAAAAAATGGCCGCAGGTATTTACGAGGAACCGCTGCCTTGCGGCGGAAAACTTAAAGTATCAAAGACTTCGTGGAAGATTTCATACTATTTCCAAGGCCCTGATTTCATATACAATGGCACTTTCGTTTCTGTGCCAGGAAATTCCATTGGTCAATACATTTCTGCATTCAAAGAAAATTGGGCAGAGTATGAGCAATTAAAGGCCTCCATACCGAAAGGGGGTGAATTCACCAAAAACGGAAAGATGGGCATGTCAATTCGCATTGGAAGTTTTGCACTGGGAGTGTGTATACAGATATACCACATGCCATTTGTTCAATTCAGGAGTTGGAAAAGGTCATCGCGAGTTATCGCTATGCTGCACAACGAGCACCTCAAATTCAAAAATTTCTGGCTTCACTTTAGTGATTGTATGTGCTTTTTATTTATGGAAAGGCTTTTATCAACTAACTTGCTTGAGAATCACTTCAGTATATTTGGTGAACAACTCATCCGTTAAATACTTATCATGAAACGAATAGACAGAGAACCGCAGGAGCCATTTTTCTCAGCAGGTCTAAAACCAAAGAAAGTGGCAGAGAAGGACAAGCCTAAAATAACTCCGGATTACTGCCGGAAGATTAGCCAAGAGATCCTTCAACGAATTCTGGGAGTAACAAACGCTTTCGCTAATAAAACGGGATATTTTACCGTTGGGTTCA
This sequence comes from Bacteroidales bacterium, assembly GCA_041658425.1. Lineage (GTDB taxonomy): Bacteria > Bacteroidota > Bacteroidia > Bacteroidales > UBA12481 > UBA12481. The sequence continues at coordinate 16,891 of JBBAAF010000075.1, forward strand.
AGGGTGATGCACTTTATTGGTATCAATTGATGGGTAATTTAAGTTCCATTGCATCCAACATCCCCATCGATGAGGATTGCCAATACATAGTTTTCTCCGAAAAGGTTTTAGTCGGTCAAGGCCAAAAGGATATTGAAATAATGGCCAACATGGAGACAATCATACATAAAAGATGGCTGCAACTGAAGAATGCGTGGATAATCACCGAAGGAGACTTGTGGATCTACCTGGAAGATCGTGTCAAAAGATTCCCTGAAACCTCTTCACTTCATCTAATGGAAAGGATAAGCCATGCATGATTTCACTGCTATCGACTTTGAAACAGCACAGGGGGCGAGATGGAGTGCTTGTGCAATTGGATTAGTACACTTTAAAGATGGTGAGCCCTGCTTTGAATATGAATCAATTATAAGGCCGCCTGAGAATAAGTTCCACCCAATAAATATTCAAATTCACGGTATCACCCCTGATCAAACTGAAAATGCTCGTGAATTCCCTGATATTTGGATGGAAATTCAACGGTATATTGTTTGTCAAACCGTGGTAGCTCATAATGTAAACTTTGATAAAGATGTGTTATTTAAGACTTTATCCTATTATAACCTACCTACTCCAAATCTGCACTGCGAATGCACTTATTCAATCTGGAATTATCGGTTGAATGAAATCTGTGAAGCTTTTGACATACCTTTGCAGCACCATAGCGCACTCTCAGATGCAAAAGCATGTGGTCAGTTGTATATCAATCACATACTTAACAAGCAACCACTAAAACCTATTAAACAAGCTGCTGCAACGGACAATTATCGATATCATGAACACATAGGTGGTGATGTCTTACGCCCAAATTTAGAAGGTGCAGATCCACAGAACTTCTTTTACGGTAAAAAGATTGTAATAACTGGGGTATTTGAGAATTACGAAAGAAATCAATTGGCAAATAAGCTAAAACTCCAGGGTGCGGATATAGATACAAGTGTTACAAAGAGAACGAATTTTGTCATTGTCGGTAGAGATCCAGGTTACAAAAAGATGGAAATGATTAACACCTTGAATCAACAAGGACATGGAATCCAAATCATTGATGAGGATCGACTTAATGAATTATTGCATTAGGCGTATTACTGATAATTGTAATTGGTTCAATCTGGAGTATTCACCAAGCCTAGGTATGTACAAGCCGGAAATGGATGAAACGCTTTAATTGACCACCGTCCGCCTCTTTAAGTTAACCAGCTCCTACTGATATTGCAAACCACCAGTTGGCGTTATTGTTAAAACCATATGGTTAGGATCTGGGTAGTCAAATTCTCCGTAATATCCACTAATATATAAAACACCTTGACGCTAAGTTATTGCATTGATATTATCAATTTTTCAATCCATTCATCTAAGTCAAAAAATGCGAAATGTGCTGTCATCTAATGAAATAGTCAAATCTCTTAAAGAACATAAACCCTTCCTCCGGGAACATTTTCAGTTAACATTCTGTCCACATCAGCCAAACTAAGTCGCATATACGGTTTTCAAATCCGGTATCTTTATACGAGTTATTTGTTCAGTTAATAAAGTTCATTCGCTATGAAAAAAATATACGGACTATTCATTCTGCTCATTCTTGCAGCACTTTTCACAGCATCGCCGGCCCAAAACCCGCAAATCCACTGGGATTTTGAAAATATTACAAACCGCAAAACGGTGGAAATTATTGGAGGCAAGGCTGATACATTGGAGGGGTATTTTGGGGGAGCTGCCGGTGTAAAAGGAAAAGGACTGGCATTAGATGGGTTTACTGCCTGTTTAAAAGGTACCGGAACCACGCAGCTCAAAGGAATGAAAGAATTCACCGTGGAAGCCTGGATCGCACTGGGGGAA
>JBBAAF010000076.1:0-18751 GCA_041658425.1 Bacteroidales bacterium
AAACTTCGGCTCTGTATCTTTGTTTTGATGGCTTGCTCTCCTGTTTTTCTGATTGCTGGAACGAAAAATAACCGTTGCGTTGTTGTGCTGTCGATGGATGGTTTCCGGTGGGACTATCCTGCTATTTATCATACCCCAAACCTTGACCGGCTGGCCAAAGCTGGCTGCAGGGCGGAATCGCTGAAGCCAAGCTATCCGACTAAAACTTTCCCGAATCATTATGCCATAGCTACCGGCCTTTATCCTGATCATAACGGTATTGTTCAGAACAGTTTCTATGATCCGAAGCTCGATCGGGTTTTCCGCATGGGGGATAGGCAGGCCGTGCAGGATTCAATTTTCTGGGAAGGCGAAGCAATCTGGGAAACGGCTGAAAAACAGGGAGTCAGAACAGCCTCTTATTTCTGGGTGGGTACGGAAAGCAATGAGCGTTACCGTCCCGAAAAAAGAAAAATTTATGAAGACGGATTCCCTTTTAAACAACAAATCGATACCGTATTCCGCTGGTTATCTCTGCCTTCAGAGGAACGGCCTGAACTAATCATGTTCTATTTCGATCAACCCGATAAAATCAGTCATGATTTTGGCCCGGTCAGCAAGGAAACGGAAAAGGAAGTTAGGAGACTCGACCGGCTGGTGGGAGACCTGATAAATGGATTGAAAAGAATCGAAAAGAAGTCCGGCCTGGAAATTGATCTGATTATCCTTTCGGACCATGGAATGGGTTATATTCCTGAAGGACAGCAGGTTTTTCTCGAAAATGTTTTAGATCTGAAAAAGATAAAAAGAATAAACGGCGGCAATCCCGTCATCAATTTGGAACCGGAGCCTGCTTATCTGGATGAGGTATACAACCGGCTCAGATCAGCTCCGCACCTGAAAGTATGGAAGCGTGAAGAGCTGCCCGCCCGCTATCATTATGGGACCCATTTGCGCATACCGCAGCTCATTGTTGAGGCTGATAGCGCGTGGGGCCTGGAAATAAGTCACAAGGCTCAAGTAAAGTATAGTTTGGGGATGCATGGTTATGATCCGGATAATCGAGATATGCAAGGAATATTTTATGCAGCCGGGCCATCGTTTAAAAAAGGATTTGTACAACCCACCTTCGAAAATGTCAATATTTACGAATTGCTGGCGAAGCTGCTGGAGATCACACCTGCCAAAACTGATGGTGATTTGAACGCGGTAAAAGGAATGCTCAAAGGCAACTAAAAATCACGGTTCAGGTCAAAAACATTTTCCATAAGCACCCACTTTACCTCCCGGGTTCCTGGCAGTGCCTGCTGGAATTTTTTCATCAGGGTCTCCCAATCCTTCTGTTTTTCCAGGGTCGACAGCTTTTGCATTTGCGTATTCCATTGAAAACCAGGAAGTGTTGCGACAACCATGAACATCCTGTTGCCAATAAGGTAGATTTGCATGTCGAAGATCCCGACTGACCTGATTCCTTTGGCTATTTCGGGCCAATGTCCTTCGGGCGAGTGATAATAGCGGTATTGGCTGATCAATTCCGGGTTATCCTTTAGGTCAAGTGTCGCGCAAAATCGTTTTGTGGGTTTATCATATACCGGCTCTGTATTCAGTTGGAACACATTTTCCATCTGCATCCATTTTTCTCCGTTTTTAGAATAAGGGAGAAGCTGCTGGAACTGCCAAACATAGTCACCCCATTCCGGTTGTTTCTCTAATGTGCCGAGCCTGGCCATCTGAGAATCGTAGTCCCAGTTCATGGGAGCTTCCAGGATCATGAACATGCGGTTGTTCCAAAGGTATATCTCCATATCAGTTATCCCGACCTCTTTTATTCCTCTTGGAATTTCGGGCCAGATGCCTTCCCTGGTATGAACATGTTTGTATTGGCTGATCAGGGCAGAATCGTTCCTGAGGTCAAGCGCGAGGCAGTAGCGTTTTTGCATGATGAAGTTATTTTTGGAGGAAGCATTACTGAGATGGAAGGAACAATGGCTCCTCCCAAATGGAACCATTGCTATTGTCAGGATAAGAGCTGATATTTTCAGCAAGCTCATATCGATCTATTGAATCGTTATTCGGTCGGTCCAGTTGCCATCGGAGGTCTGAATACGGATTTGATACACTCCCCTGGCCTGATTACGGAGGTCGAAGGATTTGATTAACTGCCCGGTACCGCTGTTTAATTGTTCGTTGAGCACCACCTGGCCATTCAGGTTGACCACTTGAATGCTAATCTTGCCAGGCTGTTTCGGCGTCACTTCAATCTGAAATAAACCGTTGTTTGGATTTGGGAAGATCCGGCAGGATATCAATGAACTATTTTCACGAATCCCCATCGATTTTGCGGTCAATTGAATATTGTCAATTCCGGCCCCTCCGATTGAATTTCCATGGTTTTCATAGAGGAATCCAATTCGCGTGGTTGCAGTGAGTGCCTGGTCGGGAAGAATCAGGTTCACGCTGTCCCAGTCCCATTCGTTGGCATTCGCCGGATTCAGGCTTAATAATTGGGCCCAGGTGCTGTCTTTTGAAACCCGGTAAACGACATTCAATTTGCCATATTCAGGAGTCCGGAGATAACTATAATCAAATGAGAGGGTTACTGCCGATCCCTTGTATGAGGAAAGATCAGTGGCCGGAGAAATCAGGCAATCGGTAACTTTATTATTTGCAGTCGTTTCCACACTCTGAATTCCAAAAAAATGTCCATAATTTCCAGGAATGCCAAGCTCGCTTGCAGTGCCGTATTTCCATCCGTAAACTGTTTTAGTGGATGTCCATCCTGCTGTGCCGGGTTCAAAATCCACAGAATAGGGAAGCGTTACCGGATCAATCAGGATAGCTGATACTGAGTTGGATGGTTTTGCCTCAGTAGAATTGGCATATACTGCAACGATATAATAGGTATAGTCTGTATGGTATTCAACCTGATCATCGGACCAGGATGGAGTGGTGCTGACGTCGTACAGGATATTGTTTCTGAAGATCTTGTAATTTGATACGTATTGCGGGTAAAATGGGGTGTTCCAATACAGGGTTATCTTGTCTTTGCCATTGACAGCAGCAAGAAAGGTAGCAGGCAGAATCGGGTCCGATTGGGCCAGCGGTGATTCCCAGAGTCCCCTTCCGAATGTCGAAGCACGCAGTCTGGATTTGGAACGGTCGAGGTGATCGTAATAAACTTCCAGTTCACTCGCTTCAACCGATAAAGGAAGGTTGGTATTGTAAAATACCCAATCGGGCATTCCGGCATCTATGAAATATACACCTGCATCGGTTCCAACGTATAGCCCTTCCACGCTTGATTCATCGAATAAAATAGTGTTGATCGCGATGTTTGGAAGAGAACCACTGATATCGGTCCAGGTTTCTCCTTTATCAGACGATTTAAACACGCGTCTGGCCAGGGTCATATAAATTGTCATCGGATCAAATGGGTGGCATTCCAGGTCGCTTGGGGTTGCCTCAATGGGTAAATTCGAAGTCAGGTCGATCCAAACCGGGGTTGGTTTATTAAAATCATCGGTTCGGAAAAGTCTGCGGTCGAAACGTGAAACATACAGCATTTGCGGCTGGGCAGGCGATTGTTCTAGTGCGGCCACGTAAACGTCATTGGTTCCGGCCAGATTGTTGGAGATTTTCTTCCACGAAATTGCAGTCGGATTTTTCAGGTCACGTGTGATCCAGATGTTTTTATAACCGGCTATCATGGTATTTCCGTCGTCCTGATGGATCAGGAAAGGAGTAACCCAGGCACCGTCTTCATCGATTCCGCCGGTTCCCTTACCCCCAACCTGACGGTTATATCCATTAAAAAGATATTGATAAATATCGCCGTAATAAATTGTTGTATAACTATACTGATAATCAGTTGGATCAACGGCAGATTCCATTCCATCGCCTCCGCCTGAAGTCAGCCATTCCTTGCCCGTCCAGGTGGCACTTCCGTTATCCTGGAACCCGGTAACCACTTTATAAGGGTTAGTTACACTGACCCCGAGACGGTAGATTTGCCCGATTCCAAGCCCTTCACTGATCTCTTTCCAGGTGGTTCCACGGTTATCGGTAAAATAGATACCTCCGTCATTTCCGGCATAGAGCCTTTTGTTCACCGGATTATAGAAAAAAGTGTGCTGGTCAGCGTGAACTTCGGCAGCACCGCTGCCAGTCCAGTGTCCGGTAATTTTCCAGGTTTTTCCGCCATTATCTGATCTCCAGAGGTTAATTCCTCCCGCATGGACCACCTGTGCGCTCAACGGATCGACAAAAATAGATAGGTCATACCAGGCCTGGCTTTTATCATCGCTGCCATCAGAAGCATATCCGAGAATATTTGGAGAATCCGATTGAAGGATAAAGTTCTTGCCGTCATCCTGGGATACAAAGCAGCCCACATAAGCAGCAGCGCCACTAACCAGGTATACCAGGTTGCTTGCGGCAGGAGTAACTCCGATAACCATCCTGCCTTCCTTTGGCACTCCGGCAGTTTCAGGAACCTGGATCCAGGTTTCACCAGCATCTTCGCTGCGATAAAAACCAACAATACCCACGGAGGTAGCATAAGCGACATTTGAATTACCCGGTTTCAGCTTGATATCTTTAAACGCAGCATCGACAGCGAATTTCAGTTCCCAGTGAGCACCGCCGTCGGTGGTTTTAAAGATTCCCCCGTTAGTGGCTGCGAGAATAAAATCCGGGTCGGTTTCGCTTCTGGCCATCATTCCGACGGTAATATCACCCATTCCGTTATGATACATTTCCCAGGTAGCTCCTCCATCGGAGCTATGAATGACCCCGATACCGCGTGCATCCCCGTGATCACGGTCGCCCGTTCCAACCAGAATGTCATCCGTCGAAGCCGGATGAATCAGGATAGAGGAAACACCGAGCGAAGGCATCCGATCGGTGAGGACTACCCAGTTTTTCCCTCCGTCGGTCGATTTCCAAAGTCCGCCCGAGGGAGCCCCGGCATAAACGATGCTGGTATCAGTTGGGTGACAGGCGATGGCATTCAGCCGGCCAACCCCGACATATCCGCCTAAGTCAACGCGTGTTTTAGGACCGAGTTCGAGCCAATTTGCATTGCCTGATTTGAATCCCGATCCCTCCGGCTGCTCAGCCGCAAAACGATTATACTCACGATATATCTGGCCAGCCGGAGGAAAGGACCCATCAGAATTGACTCTGAATTGCCAATAATACTCCCAGCGCTTGAATGGTTTATATCCATCACCCCGATGGGTAACCCGCCCTTGCCAGTAAGTATAAAAGGCTTTCCGGATCTCAAAAAAATTGGCATTCGGATCCTCCATCATGTTGACCCAATAAGGATAAGTTGCATAATTCCCGGGACCCGCGCCAGTTCTGTTTTGGGCCGACACTGACAACCCCGCGGTCAGCAGAAAAGCTGACAGCAAGAGAAGATCTAATGTCTTGGTTGTCATCATTTTTGATCCCATTTTCAGTGTAAAGATAATGCCGATATTCTACAAACCTATTTTCGTTCCTTCCAATTAAAATTTCGGACGCAAATATGCGTCCCTACGATGGTATCACCGGGGGGATGGGACGTGGACGCAAATATGCGTCCCTACAACGTTCATCAGCGAAAATCCGCGCTGCGAAGCATCCGCGTCATCCGCGTTCAAATCCCAGGCTAAGCGAAATTTCCTATTGAATGGTTATCTTTTGTCTCCATTCGGCGGATTTCGATCGGATGGTAAGCAGATAAACCCCTTTCGGCTGAGTACTAAGATCGATCATTTCGACCAATTTTCCTGAATTGTTTTCAATAAGCTTTTGTAGGACCACCTGACCGGTGACATTGACTATCTGAAGTTTGATTTCACCCGTTACACCGGAAGCTAATTCGACGCTGAACCGGCCCTGGTTAGGATTCGGGAATACTCTCATCGAGATAGGATTGTCAATAGTTTGAACAGAGGTAGTATTCACGAAAAGATCCACGTCGTCGATAGCTGCACCCCAGGCAAACTGGTTGGAATTATCATAAAAGAAACCAATCTGTGCCCTGGATGTTAGGGCTTTTTCCGGAAGGTTAACCTGCGTGGTATCCCAAACCCATGCGGTCTTGCTGGGGGGCAGGATGTCGGCTATCTTCACCCAGGCACTATCAGCAGATGGGCGGTACTGTACACTGAATTTATCATACGTACGGTATTTGCGCATTGTATAGGCAAATTTCAGGGTAATGGTTTTCCCGGTATAGCTAGTCAAATCGATTTCAGGAGTAACCAGGTAGTCTTTTACCTGAACGCCTTCTCCGGCAGCGGCGCTGTTGGCAGCAAAGAAATGTCCTTCACGGCCGGTGACACCGAGAGTTTCAGCGGTCCCGTATTTCCAGCCTTCATAGGAAAACTTCGCTGTCCAGCCAGCAGTACCTTTTTCAAATGGCTGACTATAAGGAAGTTCTATCGGCGAAACGATTGTGGCAAAAGCTTCGTTTGTGAAACCCGATTCAATACCTCCGGTATACAGTGCGGAAATCTTGTAGGTAAAGGTTATATCTGATTCAACATACATATCGGTATAGCTAACTCCGTTGATCATGGTCAAAAACTCACCGTTCCGGTAAACGCGGTAGCCCAGGATATTTTGCTCATAAAATGGTGGAACCCAGTTCAGCTCAATATCTGAATCCACCGTTGCTGCCGTCAGCAAAGCAGGAGGTAAAACGGCATTTGATTCAGCGAGTTGTATTTCCCAAACGCCTCTGCCGAATGTTGAAGCCCTCAAGCGGGATTCAGCGCGGTTACGCGGATCATTGTAAATCTCCAATTCGGATACCCCAACCGAAACCGGGAAAGATTCGCCGTACATAACCCAGTCAATCATATCAGCATCCTTGTAAAAAGTTCCGGCATCGGTACCAACGTAAAGACCTTCGTTACTGGTTTTGTCGAATACAATGGTGCTTATGTTGATAGCAGGCAGGCTTCCGGAAATATTTTGCCAGGAGCTTCCCTTATTGGTGGATTTATAAACTTTCTGGTTCAACACCAAGTAAACGGTATTGGGATCGTACGGGTGACATTCGAAATCGGAAGGATTTCCGTTTACGGGGAGCCTTGCAGTAATGTCTGTCCATACTACCAGGGGAGTCAGCAGATTATCTGTCCGGAATAGTTTATTATCCGACCGGGCTGCATAAAGGATATTTACATCGGCGGGTGATTGTTCCAGAACTGACATATTTGCATCATTCCGGCCGGCGAGATTGTCGGATATTTTGGTCCAGGTAATCGTTCCGTTGGTTTTTACATTCCGGCTGATCCAGATGTTTTTAAATCCGATAACCATGGTATTTCCATCGCTTTCGCTGAGAAGGAAAGGGGTGACCCAGGCTCCGTCTTCAGTAATACCGTTTGTGCCTTTGCCGGCAATATCGCGTCCGCCGGAATTGTTGAAGTAGCGCGTAATTGACCCGTAGTACAACGTCGTATAACTGTAGCGGGCATCGTATGGATCCACGGCGCATTCCATACCGTCGCCGCCACCTGAATTTAGCCAGTTGGTGCCTGTCCATGTTGCGCTGCCGTTATCCTGAAATCCACCGGTAATTTTTTTCTGATCGGTATTGCTGACCCCAATTTTGTATAATTGTCCGATTCCCAAACCTTCACTGATCTCTTTCCAGGTAGTTCCCTGATTGCCGGTGAAATAGATTCCGCCGTCGTTTCCTGCATAAAGCCGGTTATTTGCAGGGTTGAAGGCAAAGGTATGCTGATCGGCATGTACTTCATTGGTCCGGTCGCCCCACCAATGCGTTGTTATTTGCCATTTTTTACCTCCATCAACAGATTTCCAAATGTTTATGCCGCCAACATAAACGATCAGCGGGTTGGTGAGGTCAATGTGGATCATCAGGTCGTACCAGGCCTGACTTTTTTCATCGGAACCATCGTATTCATATCCAAGGATATTTGGAGAAGTGGACTGGGTGGAAAAGGTCTCACCGAAATTGCGTGAGAGGAAACAGCCCTGATATTGGCCGGCTCCACCAACCAGATAAACCAGGCTGTCATTGGCCGGAGTTACTCCGATCACCAGTCGTCCGCCATTCGGATAACCGCTGGAGGTTGGAACGAGAGTCCAGGTATCACCTCCGTTTTCAGAACGGTAAAATCCGTTGCCGGAGGTGGCATAAGCGATTGTGACGCTGCCAGGTTTAAATTTTACGTCCCTGAAATTGGAGTTATCCGGTGATGTTTTGGTCCAGTTTTCGCCACCGTCAAGGGTTTTAAAGATTCCGCCGTTAGCCGCGGCAAGAATGAACCGCAGGTCGCTTTCCGGCCGGGCAAACATCCCGACGGTAACATTTCCCATTCCGGTATTAAACTGCTGCCAGGTCAGTCCGCCATCATCACTGCGGAAAACGCCCAGTCCATTAGAATTGCCGCCATCGCGGTCTCCTGTACCGATCAGGATTAAATTCGGATTGGTTGGATTTACCAGGATGGCAGAGACACCCAGAGTCGGAAGATTATCGGTAGGTGAAGCCCATGTAAGGCCCCCATCATGGGTGATCCAGAAGCCTCCTGAGGGGGCACCGATATAAACCGTAGCAGTATCCGTGGGATGGAATCCGATGGCATTTATGCGCCCGACACCTACATATCCGCCATAATTGACGCGGGTTTTCGGGCCCAGTTCACGCCATACTGCCTGGCCGGTTTTTAATCCGGCACCTACAGGATGGCTTTGCACGTAATTATTGTATTCGCGATAAACCTGGTCCGGTTCCGGGAAGGTTCCATCCGGATTGATCCTGGATTGCCAATGATACTCCCAGCGCTTAAACGGTTTATATCCTGTTCCCCTGGTGACTTCGCGGCCTTCCCAGTAGGTGTAAAAAGCTTTCTGAATTTCAAAGAAATTTCCGTGCGGGTCTTGCATCATGTCAATCCAATAGGGATAAGATGCATAGTCCTTTGGCGCGGTGACAGGCTTGTTTTGTGCAGACACTGACAGACTGCCTGTCAGGAGGAGAACTGACAGGAGGAGAAAAGCAAATGGTTTGTTATTCATCGCCGGTTAATTATTGAAAACTGGTTTTTGTACAATCCTGCAAGTTAAAGAAATAAAGCGTTAAAAAAGATTGATAAACAACAGTTGGGCGATGGATTATGTAATTAAGGATTCATAGGGTATTTTCAACTTTTCATGAAGGTTTCTTATCATTTTAAGAGTCAATTTCCTTTTAAGATTGAAAATCTCAGAAACTCTGCTTTTATATCCTATCACATTAGCTAAATCCTGGTTATCCATATTCATCTGCTCCATCCGGAACTTAATTGCTGTAATCGGGTCCGGTGATTCAATCGGATAATGTTCATCTTCGAATTTCTCAACCAATAATCCCAATAGTTCCGCCTCATCGCCTTCAGGTGTATCCACCGGCGCATCAAAAACAACTTCAAGTCTCTTTAGAGCCTGATTATAATCTTCTACTGTCTTAATAATTTTTATTTCCATGACCTTTAAATTTTATCAGCATCAATTTTATCATATTCTGCATGTGTACCAATGAATCTAACAAAAAGTCCCCCTGTAAATTGTTGATTTACAGAGGGCATTTTTCCGGGTTGTAGCCCCGACTGGACTCGAACCAGTATCTATAGTTCCGGAAACTATCATTCTATCCCTTGAACTACGGAGCCAGAATTATTAAGTGGGCACTCACACACCCACACCCAAACCCAAACACACGTAGCCCCACCAGGACTCGAACCTGAATTTAAAGTTTAGGAAACTTCCGTTCTATCCCTTGAACTATGAGGCCGCAATTGCGGATGCAAAAGTACGAAAAAATCGAAACATTGCAATTCTGCTGAAAGATATGCAACACTAAGAAAGCTTGTTGTAGCAGTTTTTTGCGGCAAGCCGGGATTATTGCCCAAAATGCCATCTTAAACTGCTTCCAAAGAGGAAGAATCTCCATGGTTTAACTTAACATTTCAATGCCATGGCGACAGTAAAAACACGTAAAATCCGTAACCATTTGTACACAATTTGGACACATAATTATGAGGTACTGAAGGTATCAACCAAGATTCGCATGGATGATCAATACTGGGATAGTAAGGCCCAGAAACTGAAGAAAAACCACCCAGATTACAAGAATATTTGGACACAAATTTTTCAACAGGAAAAGAGAGTTTCAGAGGCAATGAATGACTTGATAATTAATAGTGTTAGCCTAACAGCCGTGAACCTTAAATTGGCCTTGGATGGTGAAGCTTTTGGACACAAAAAAAGCCTCCTTCAAAGTTTCTCCGACTATGCTCAGCTGAAGCGATCAAAGGTTGCTTATGGCACATATAAGAACATCATCCTGTTGATTCATTCGTTAACAGAATTTATGCAACACGAGAAGGTTAATCCAGAACTTACCAATATGACAAAAGAGGTTTTTGAAAAGTGGATCTCTTATCAGATTGATATTAAAGAATATAGTGATTCCACTACTTATAAGCACGTAAAGAAGCTCCGGGAATTCCTTAACTGGGCATATCCCGATAAGGACCATAAGTTCATAAAATACAGGGTGCAAACCCAGGAGGAACCTTTATATATAACAGGCAGTGAACTGGATATACTGATTCAAACCGAGCTGAAGGGATATCTTGCTAAAACCAGGGATCTGTTTGTATTCTGCTGTACAACAGGGATGAGATACTCCGATTCCCAAAGATTCTGTGAGTACTGGGTAAAAGATGGGGTCATTGAATTCAGGATGCAGAAGACAGGAGGTAAAGCAATAGTTCCCATTTTCAAAGTTACCAGTCAAATCCTTACAAAATGGAGCGGGGTTGTTCCCAAGATATCTGATCAGAAGTATAATACGTTCCTGAAGACGTTATTTAAAAGGTTAAGTTTTGACCGGATGATAGAAGTAACAAGCTGCGACGTCAGCTGAAATCATGGTTGGGGTAGCCATAAAATCCTCCATTTAATTTCTTCATCACTGTTCAGGATGGAATCTTGATTTGAAAGAGAAATTTTTAGTTTCATCGTTTACGAAATTAACGAAATCACTTAAATAGGAAAGTAAAGAGATACATTTTAAACTGTTAATTTTTGTTCCATATGCGTTTGATGCACCATGCATTATACTATGGCGGTTTAGGAAATTTGCTCGAGCTTGACTAGACGAGATATTTAAAGTTTTTGTTAAAGGTTCGCTATATAAACAGAAAGTATTTCATAACTTTAGAGCTATAAGAATTGTAATGATTTAATAGTTAAACACTTTTAATCTTTAGGCATGGGATAAATCAACTAAGTATTTGGAGGAATTTTATGAAAAAGCTACTCATCGTCCTGGCAATTATTCTTTCCTTTTCGGGTTATTCCCAGGTAATGAAGGTTTATAAAACGAACGGAACAGTTCAGGTATTTAATATTGCTGAGATCTCGCATCTGACCTTTACCGGGGCCACCGGAATCAATGATTTGAAGTTTAAACTGGTGGCAAATAACTTTTACCTACTTAAAAACTATCCCAATCCTTTCAACAATGTCACCAGGATCAGCTATATCCTACCAAGCAAGGGGATGGTCGAAGTGGTATTGGTCGATTTGTCCGGGAAAGTCATTAAAAAATTCCCGGCAACAATTCAGGAACCCGGGGAGCAACAGTTGACCTGGGACTGTCTTACCAATTCCGGGAAGAAGGCTCCGCCAGGGGCTTATTTCTGTCTCGTTAAATTTAACGATCAACTGCAATCAAATAAGATGGTATTAATCAAATAAACCTTTGGGGGAATTCATATGAAAAAATTACTTATCATCCCGGCCTTTTTCCTTTGCTGTGCTGTCTGTTCTCAGGAAATGAAGGTTCATAAAACGAACGGTACGGTAGAATCATTTTTGCTCGCAGATATTGAAAAGATCACCTTTAGTGTTAATGGGGATGACGGAGAAACCTTTACTGATCCACGGGATGGGCATGTCTATAAAATTAAAACCATTGGTTCCCAGACCTGGATGACCGAGAATCTGGCTTATTTGCCAAATGTGTATCCCAGCACCGAAGATTCCTATTCATTACCGTATTATTATGTGTATGGCTATGAGGGAAGAAGTGTCAGCGATGCAAAAGCCAGAGACAATTATCGGGATTATGGTGTCTTATACAATTCACCCGCTGCGAATGAGGCTTGTCCCACCGGCTGGCATTGCGGTGATGATGATGAATGGAAACAGTTAATTGCATACCTGGGAGGTGAGGAAACAGCCGGTCTGAAGATGAAATCGATTACAGGATGGCCAAGTGGAGCCGAGGGTGACAACTCAAGCGGATTCACTGCACTTCCTTCTGCAGGCAGATTGGAAGATGGTAATTTTCGTTGGCTGGGGACGATGACCTATTTCTGGGTTTTATGGAAAAGTTCTGAAAACAGTACCAGCTGGGCCAGATACTGGACACTGGGGAATACGGCCGAAGTGGTTTGGCGAGAGGCTACCAGACACGCAGGGTTCGCAGTTCGCTGCATCAAAGATTAGGTGTGCACAGAGGCTGATGCAGGGCGCAACGGCACATTGCGCTAAACAACTGGATCAGTGAACTATAATCGAGATGGTGGAACTCAGTAACCCACTATAAAGAGCATCGAACGATAGGTATGTCTGCGGAGGTCGAGCGAACAGACTGGCTGAGCTACCCGACAGAGAACTTTACAGGGAGGAAAACAGAGACGAACCACCGACAGGGGCTAACAGGAGTACCTGTCAAACCACCCAGCGGTGCTTTTATCCAACGATAGAGGTGTTGAACGGACTGGGAAAAGGGATGCTGAAAGAAGCATTTCAGGTGATTATACAAGAGCTGAACGCAAGTGAACTGTCCGATGAGGTGTCGAAATTGACTTAGAAAGTGTCCGAAACCGGGGGGACTTAGTTTGTCCCGGGACGAGTGCAGGGGTTACCTGAGAGATAAACTGCCAGCATTGGCACTCGGCATAAAGGCAGCAGGACTTGTATATGGGCTGGATTATGGAACTGTGGAAGCCACCCGGCGATGGGAATCGAAACGATCCAAGCGGAAAACCGTGAGATCAAAAGTAGAGAAGCGTGGGGTGGTGGCGGATGAAGCCGTAGTAGCTGCGAAGTTCTTGTAATGAGAATGGAGCCAAGGGCTTCACCAGATGGGATTTAACAAGTACAACAACTTAACAGAAGGATGATTGAGGAGTTAAAGACGAAAACGCAACCGGTAAGTAAAGAACAGGTGTGGTCAGCGTGGAAGCATATAAGGAAAGGAGGCAAAGGCATGGGCATTGACCAGGTCAGCATCCAGGAAATTGACGCCAACCCACGTAAATACCTGTATCCTTTGTGGAACCGGCTGGCGAGTGGGAGCTATTTTCCGCCGCCGGTCAAGGAGGTGCCCATTCCCAAAGGAGAAGGCAAAGTACGGATGTTAGGTATACCTACCATTCTTGACAGAGTTGCACAGCAAGTTATCAGGGTGGAACTGGAGAAAATCATTGAACCGCTGTTTCATCCGAGCTCATTTGGCTATCGACCGGGCAAGAGTGCCCACGATGCCGTTGAGCAATGCGCTAAGAACTGTTGGGAAAGATGGTATGTGGTAGACCTTGACATCAAAGGTTTCTTTGACAACATTGACCATGGACAAATGATGAAGATCTTGCAGAAGTATACGAGTCAGAAGCAAATATTACTCTACTGCGATAGATGGTTGAAAGCACCGGTATACAAGCAGGATGGAGAATTGCTGGTAAGGAGCAAAGGTACGCCTCAAGGAGGAGTAATCAGCCCATTGTTAGCCAACCTCTATCTGCATGAAGCTTTTGATCAATGGCTGGCTGATACGCAGCCGCTCATCGTTTTTGAGCGATATGCTGATGACATCGTAATCCATACACGAAGCATAGAGCAATCGAACTTCATACTGGATAAACTGAAGGCAAGATTGGCGGAGTATTCACTGGAAATACACCCCGACAAGACAGCAGTGTAGTTGAATTGATTTGTCATACGATTTTTTCATATTTATTGCGATTTGATTTAATCCTTTATTACTAACATTTTATCAATTTCCTTCATGATCCTATCGGTCTCTGTCAAAGCTACGATTATCTTCTGGTAGTGCCTGATATCTTCAAAGGTTAGAATCCTTCCTTTCCGGTCCTTTAACCACTTCTGAGCAGGCTGATATCCTCCGATATGAAAGTTCCAGGCAATTTCAGGCACCTTGTCGAAGTATTGCTCTGGGTTGATCCAAACCTTACCACCTTCATATTTAACTTGGGTTACTTCATTATCACCGGAGACAGGGTAGGTAGTGATGAACTGATCAACAATAGAATTTTCAAGCAGGTGGATGGTTCTCAATTCACCACCCTTTTCAACCAGCTTCCAGAAGGATTCAGCATTTTCAGGATATGGAATCCTGGGGAAACCAATTTTCAGAAACTCTTTGTAGCTCTCACGGTATGTTGGGCTGTATAGAACGGCATAGATAAAATCAAAGACATCAATCGGAGCAAAGGTGCCAAGAGTTGATGTCTTTTCAGGATTAAAATCTAAGCTCAATTTTTTACAAATATTGCTGACGATCAATTGATTTAGGTTTGGCAGTCTTTCCGAAAGAGATTTTTTAATTTGCTGGTCATCATTCTTGGGGTAAGAATATAGCTGGAAATGATAGGAGCCAGTGGAACTTTCTGCAGTTTTCATTTCTGAAACCGTATTCGTAACAAAGAAGTGACTGATTTCTTTGTTCTTAGTTTGTCTACCGGATAATAACGCTAAGTTTTCAAGGAAAGAATGTCTTATTTGTTCTTTTCTATGACGAACCACCAAATCAGTGTCATAATAAATAAGTCTATTATCGAAAGGCCTGTATGTAATTGATTTACATTTTTCGGAATCGAATTGTCTCTCAAATGAATTGTGAGATTTTAGAAAGGTTTCGATTTTTTCTTTCAACTCTAGTTGATTCATACCAATTACAACGTCATCTCGATGGGTCTTGATTCCGGCAGCTTTTATGCTAAATAGTTCGCTAATGTCAAAACCATCATTGTAAGTTGATTCATCTATAAAGTCTCTTTGAACATAAAAGTAATTTGGACCATTAATCAATACATTATCCCAAGCTATAGTATTAATCAGGCTCTCATTTAACTGGTTATACTTAAATTCTCTCTTGCCCTGCAAATCAAAATGAAGCATCGTTCCTAATTGATTGATTCTTTTTTTACCTGTTTTAATGAAAATATTTATGCTTACACCCTGCATAATATCAAATACATTTTGATCTGGTGAACCATCATGGCAGGTTTCCCTTTTCTTTGAGTTTCCGTGTAAATCAAGAATATAGATTTTATCAAAACTTTCTAATAAATGCTTACGCATTTGCCGATGTGTAATCCCATCAATAAAACTATTATTTGAAATGTATGCTAAAATGCCAAATCCATTTTTATCTATACAATATTGCCCTAATCGTATAAATTTAACATAGTCGTCAGAAAGTGAATTGTAACTCTTTTCATTTAAGTCCTTTTTATAATCAGCAGTTAGCTTGTCTATCCATTCATTTTTATTTGTACTACTTACTGAATAAGGAGGATTACCAATCACAATCATTATCGGAGTGTCTCTCTTAATTGCATTTGCCTCATTCGCTTCCGCACTTAACCAGTTAGCAAACAGGGTACCTGTATCAGGATGATATTGTTCCAAGGAATTGGTGAGATATATTCCGAATCTCTGATCCTTCTGCGGCTTATATCCTGTGGATGAAAGAAGTAAGTCCAGCTTTAGGTGTGCTATTGCATACGGAGCCATCAACAATTCAAAACCATTCAACCTGGGAATAAGATGATTCTCTACGTATTGATTCCAGATCCCTTCCTGGCCTTCAAATTTCTTGTGTATCCGCTTGATAACTTCTGCCAGGAAAGTGCCTGTACCAGTCGCTGGGTCAAGAATCTGAACTTTGTGCACTTCCTGTTCAATAGCTTTATTGTTACCTTGAACGGTGGTTTTGATTTTTATCTTGGAGGTATCAGCCAATCCATCCTTCAAGGAAAATTCAGTTTTAAGAATATCATCAACAGCTCTGACAATAAAATTTACTACTGGTTCCGGAGTATAATAAACACCCCTGCTTTTTCTCAGTTTGGAGTCATAATGAGCCAGGAAGGTTTCATAAAAGTGCATTATCGGGTCATTCTGCTGAGTCATATTTCCAAAGTCCTTGAGCAAATCTGCTACATCGGTTGCTCTGAAAACCTCAGCTAATGAATCTACAATCCAATTTATCCTTTCATCCAGGTCTGGTCCTGCTATACCATTAAACAACCTGCGCAGGAATGGATTTGATTTTGGTATAAGTTGTGCCGCTTCCTGCCGGGAAAAATCTTCCAGAGTAGTATCATGAAGTCTGGCCGCAAATAAACCGTAGGCAATGGTTTGAGCATATAGATCAGCAAAGCCTTTCACTGTCAAATCATGAATCAATATTTCCTTGAAAGCAGCATACTGGTTACTAAGGTCACTGCTAACGCTGCTTTTTACATCAGCAGCCAACGCCAGTTCAATGACATTACCGAGTAATCTGGCTTTATCAGCCATCATCACTGCTAATTGATTGGCAGATCTTATTGTCTGCCCGGTGTACCTTCCAAAATCTTTAATGAATAGTTCAAATTCACTGTAGCTATCCGGAAAGCCGGTAATTTTGTTTCCATAAAGACTCCCAATTGTCACAGTAGCGACTAATTCACCGTTTACATATCGCTTGAATTGAAGGTAATCTGTGATGATCAGGTTGGGGAGTGATTTTCTGTAACGATCAAATTGCTCCTGATGCTTTTTGTCATTCAGATCAGCAATGATGTCCTTTGCTTCAATATACCCAACTGGGATGTTTCTCTTGGTCAAGATATAGTCAGGTGCTCCACAGGCTATTCTGGTTGGCTCATTCGTTGCCATAATACCTGGAAGTAGTGCTTCGATCAGATCCTTTAAATCTGGCCTGTATGTGTGTTCTGTGGCGAACCCAGACTTAACGTGTTTCTGCAGGTTATTAAGATAATCTTGAATTGTCATGCTGTTGGGTCTTCGGATGAATTCAATATTCAGGTAAAGGTAATGATCTGGTCTGAAACAACTAAATGTACGGACAAAGTGACTGGACACTTCATTAATGTGAAAGAAATGTTCAACAATCTTATGCCCATACACCCAATCCCTTACTCCTACAGTGTTTATTGAGGATTTAACTTGGATTTAACTGGTTGCTTCCGTGGTTGCTTAACTTCTTCTTTCTTGGGAGTAATTCCTATGTTCACAATGTTGATCACCTCATCAACAGCATCCTGGTCAAATCACTTGATATACTTCTGGGTGATGGCAAGTGAAGAAGGACCAATTATTCTTGTATGATTTTATCGATTCAGCAGAACGGGGATATCCAAAATACCACATATCTCCTTAATAGTATCGAGATGAGTGGCAAAAAATGTTGCTTCTTCAGATTCATTATACATGGATGGTCCTGCTGATTTCAAATTGCTTACTTTGCAATGCGTTCTTTAAGGAGATTCACATTATTTGGACAGGATTTGGACACATTTCAAAAAACTGGTTTCAAAAGACAGAAAATCAGTGAATTGTATTTGGATAAAAAGTACCACCAGGACTCGAACCTGAATTTAAAGTTTAGGAAACTTCCGTTCTATCCCTTGAACTATGAGGCCGCAATTGCGGATGCAAAAGTACGAAAAAATCGAAACATAAAAGATCTGACTATTCTTTGATAAAGGTCCTCACCTGGACTCCCTTTTCAGATGTTAGCTTTACGAAATAAAAACCGCTTTTCAGCACGGAACAATCGAATTCCGTCATCCCGGATTGGTTTGAAGGAAGGATCTTTGCTGCAATTACCCTGCCGGCGATATCAACAATCTGCAGGTAAGGTTGATAATTCGAAGGCATCCTATAGTCAATGACCAACATACCTTTTGTTGGATTAGGGTACAAATTGAGAAAAGACATCGTAAGATCATGTTCCTCCATTCCAGTGACAGAAATTGAAAACGACCAGATGTCCTTACCGGAAATTCCGGCAAAATTATTCTCATAAAAATCAAAAAATGCAGCAGAGTCAACTATTATATAATATTTCGCATTAACTAAAAGGCCGGATCTATTGTAAAACGAAATCGTACTTGTTCCCGAACCTTCAACGCTCCATGGATCGATGATCTCTTTAGTTTTTCCGGTATCATATTCCTTGATTATTAGCCTTTTATCCGAATTGAAATAGACAGGTTTGTTGAAATTCATCTTAAAAACAAGTTGACCGGTCGTGCTGCTGGTGTTGCCGGTTGGAGCAAGCCCTGTCACCACAGGTTTGGTTTGGTCCGGGCTTTGCAGCTCGATATTCCCGTTAAGTCTGATATCCCGTGAAGAAGAGCCAACCATGATCTCAAACCTCGTGTAATCGAGGCCCCAGGTCTTAATGTAAGGCTTAAAGTACATGAAAGAAGTACTGTCTAAAAGGATATTGACCCTTTTCATCTCCCCTGCCCGCAGAAAAACTTTGGAAAAACCCTTCAGTTCCTTGAAAGGGCGTATCAGTTTAGATTTCCTCTATAAATCCCTTGTAAGATATCAGCAAAAAGGTTAAAAAACAATTTCCTCTGCGAGCTCTTCGGCTCTAGTCTGTGTGCTGATGAAAGGGAGTCAGTTTAGAAACGGGGTCCATGCCACC
>JBBAAF010000077.1:0-18553 GCA_041658425.1 Bacteroidales bacterium
CGCGGGGATGACAAGTGCTCCTGCGGAATTTCAGCAAAAGCTCCTGTCATCCCCCGCGGGGACCCCCTCACGCTACTCCGAGTTCCGCGGGACCGACAACCGACAACCCTTAACCACTTACGATGACAAACCTCGGCCTCCTGAGTATCCTTCCGCCCCTCATCGCCCTTGGGCTGGCGCTATGGAAGAAAAAGATTATCCCGGCGCTGCTGGTCGGCGGACTGGCAGCGGCACTGCTATTATCGGAATCGAAATGGAGCTTTATTGTGGATTACCTCGAGAGGGTAATCCGGGTCACCGGTAACCGCGGAAACCTGCAGCTGATATTGTTTGGCGTTTTAGTCGGCGGACTGATTAAGCTGATGGAAAACTCCGGCGGTTTTAAAGGCATGATCCAACTGCTCGAATCGATGAATATCCGTACCAAAAGGCCGGTATTCCTGCTGACCTGGGCCATCGGGCTCCTGATGATCCTGGAGAATTATTCCAATATCATGGTCAACGGCACAACCGTCGGAAGTCTGTATGACCGGCTCGGGATTCCGCGATCCAAGCTGGCCTATTTTCTTCATTCCATCAGCATTAACTGGGTGGCCATCATCGTGTTCAACAGCTGGGGTGCATTCTACATGATCCTCCTTGCCGGCCAGGGAATTGAGAATCCCTTCCGCGTGGTCGTCAGCGCCATGCCCATGAATTTTTACTGCATCGCCAGCCTGATTATGGTGGCCCTTACCATGATATTCGGATGGAACCTGGGGGCGATGAGGAAGTACGCAGTCGGCAGTAGACAGTCGGCAGTAGACGTACCGCCAACCACCGACAACGGACAACCGATAACCGACAACGGACAACCGATTGTAGAGACGCATAATTATGCGTCTCTACTCGTCATCATCCCCGTCCTGGTGCTGGTGGCAACGATGCTGGTGAGCCTGGTGGTCACGGGAAAAGGTTCAATGATGAAGGGCGACGGAACAGCTTCGGTTTTCTATGCTGTGCTGGCGGCCATCGCGGTTCTGGCGCTGATGGTGCAGTTCAGGCCAAAAGGCCAACGTCCGGATATTGAAAAATCAGTTTATACAGGGATCGGCGACTTTATGGAGGTGGGAATCCTGCTGGCACTTGCCCTGACACTCGGAAGCCTGTGCAAGGAGATGGGCACCGGATATTACATCGCAGGTCTGGCTTCGGGGAATGTGCCTGTATTTTTGATGCCCCTGATCTTTTTCTTTGTTAGCTGCCTGATCTCCTTTGCAACCGGCACCTCTTACGGAACCTTCAGTATCATGGTTCCGCTGGCAGTTCCTGTTGCCCAGGCGATGAACATCCCGCTGCCGCTGATGTTTGCTGCCTGTGTTTCCGGCGGGGTATTCGGCGATAACACCTCACCTTTCTCCGATACCAGTGTGGTTACGGCTATTTCGGCAAAAACCGGAGTGGTCGAACATGTGGAAACGCAGCTTCCGTATGCCCTGATCTCGGCAAGTGTAGCGGGGGTGATGTTTGTGGTGGCCGGGCTGCTGGCATAGAGGAAGACTGGAAGACTGGAAGACGATAAGACTGTAAGACTGTAAGACTGTAAGACTGTAAGACAAGAAGACTGGTTTACCTCGCTGTACCTGGATCTTATACTTCAGAATTCAGAACTGGATTTCGAATCTAGAAATTCTTCCTTAAAACTTCTATTTGTTAACGATCTTGTAATTCGAGTACTGAACAATAACGGTGGCTTTCTTGGGTATCGAGTCGGGTTTCTGGAAGCCCTTGGTCATCATTTCATTCATTGCTTTGGAGGGAAAGGCCATATTGTTGATCTCAAAGCTTACAGTTAACAGGTCGGGCAATGGACGAAAATTAGTATTATATTCAAAATCAATAATATAAGATCCCGACTTTCTGGTATAAGTTTTCATCCGCATGATACGGGTTAGCTCAGTGTCGATCCAGAGCTGAGCCAGGATAACATCCGAATCTTCAGCTTCCGGAATTACTTTGATGATCCGGGTTTTCCGGTTCTTCACGAGCTCTTCACCTACATCGATCGCTGTATATTTACCTTTGAGAAGCTGCAGGTAATCCATCTGCAATCCTTTTTTAGGGAGGAGGGCCAGGCCTTCGGCCTCGAAGCTGAATTTATCGGGACTTTCAAACCTGACCTTCATTTTCCGGTCCTTAATGTTGATAAAATCCACATCTACCTTAACCAGTGCATCTGCCTCAAACCGGCTGATCTTATCCATGTTCTGCCCAACGGCCTTCAGGAGCGATTCCGCATCCTGAGCCGAAAGGGAGTAACCGATCAATGAGCAGATCAGGGTTATAAGGATTATTTTTAACGTTCTCATGTTAACTCAGAATATCTTTTTTTCGAAAATACCAGATGGTGACACCTAAAAACCCTGTAATATATATTGCCTGTATCAGGATTGCATGACCCATGGTTGACAAGCCTGAATCGGTTTGAAAAAACAGTTGCCAGGAGGGCAGATACGAGGTGAAAATGTATTTATTGACTGGTCCCAGCAAAGACGCCCCAACTGTACTGATAATAGTGATGCCGATTATCATCGCTACGGTTCCGATGATCGGCCCGATTGAGTTGTCAGCGAATGCGGAAAGCAAAAATGACAATGCTGCAACAGTGGTCATGCTTAAAATCCCATAAGCATAAGCGCCTCCGAATCTCCACAGAACATCGTTTGCCGAGAAAACATTCACTTTGTTTGTCACCACGAGCAGGTCGCCCGGTCCGAAAAGGACCAGGCCGATACCAATACTGAGGATTGCCATTACCGCCACCAGCATTACTGCATAGATCCAGCCGGCAATGAATTTGGCGAGGACAAGCTGAACGCGGCTTATTGGACGGGTCAGAATCAGCCGGAAGGTGCCGGAATTGGCTTCCCCGGCCAGCATATCACCTGTGACCAGTGCCACTAAAATCGGAACATGAATCCACAAGGTGTTCAGAATGATGTAAGAAACCAGGTACAGGTTAATGATATTGCCTTCAAAAATGAAACGATCCTTGATATTCTGAATAATAATACCCATCATCGTATCACCCTCAAGCAAGATCCCGAATTCAATAGCCAGCACAATGATGATAATGGCACCAAACCCGATATAGGTTCTCGGTTTGCTGAATATTTTAAACAGCTCGATGCTAACTAACTTTCTCATCTTCTGTAATTTGTAAAAAGAACTCCTCCAGTGATCGTACCGGTTCAACCGCAAAGATCTGCATTTTATGTTCTACCAGGAAAGCATTGAGTTCCGGTATTTCATCCTTATTGATCTTAAAATAGATCCGTTCCTGATTGCTTTTAATAATCCTGCCGGCCCAGGCGGTTTCGTTCAGCAAGGTGAGGCCGGCTACGGTATCCCCGAGTATAAAGGCTACCTGACGATCCTGGCTGTTGACCAGCTCCTGAACATTGCCTTCAACAAGAGCTTTTCCTTTGTCGATAATGATCATCCGGTTGGCAATCTGTTCTATCTCGAATAATATGTGACTGGATATCAAGATGGTAATATTTTTGTCCTGATTAAGCGATTTTACCAGGTCGCGAATTTCTTTCTGACCCTGAGGATCAAGGCCGTTTGTGGGTTCATCCAGAATAATCAGATCAGGATAATGGAGCAGCGACTGGGCAATGCCGAGCCTTTGTTTCATGCCCAGCGAGTAGGTTCTTACCGTGCTGCTTGCCCTGGGAAGGAGTCCGACCAGTTCAAGAACCTCATCCACTCTGTGTTTTAGGTTTGAAATGCTAGAAAGTTTTCCGAGTATTTCGAGATTTTTCCTGGCTGAAAGGTAATTGTAGAAATCAGGTTTTTCGACCAGTGCACCGAGACGACTGAGTGTTTTATAACGATCCTTAGCCAGATCCTGGCCAAAAAGCAGGATCTGCCCTGAGGTTGGACGGATGAGGGAAAGCATCATCCGGATGGTGGTGCTTTTCCCCGAACCATTGGGTCCGAGGAAGCCATAAATATCGCCGGGAAGCACCTTCATCGACAGGTCGTCCACCGCCCGTATCTGGCCGTAGTGCTTGCTCAGGTTAAGGATTTCAATGTATGGATCCATGAGATTTACGATTTGCGAATTTCTTGAGGTTTCCGGTTTCACGCATCACGTTTCACGTTTCACGATTCTTTGGTCACGAACTCATACGATCCCGATCCCACCAAAAATACGGCAAATCCTTTGTCCATTCTCAGAAAGCGTATTTCAGGCGAAGCTGAAACGGGTTTTCCACTTTCGGTTATCTGCTGAATGTCGTTGGTTTTTATATAGATTTCAGCAGTGGTATTGGTCGGAATCGTGACTTTAAGAATCATGTCCTTTTTATCGATTTTCCATTCCGATTTAACCGGTCCGTAGATCGACTCATGCTCTGCACGGGCCCAGGTTAACCCACCGCCGGGAACTGGCCGGATGATAATTTTTTTGTAGGCAGGTGCAATGGGATCTTCCTGTAACCCTGCTACCTGAGTATACATCCAGTTGCCGATTGCTCCGTATGCGTAATGGTTGAATGAGTTCATGCCGGCATCCTGAAAGCTGCCGTCGGGTTTGATTCCATCCCAACGCTCCCAGATGGTGGTTGCCCCTTTGGTAATCGGATAGAGATAGCCCGGGTATTCTTTACGCATCAGCAGCATATAAGCCAGATCATCATATCCGAATTCCGATAGAACCGGGTTTACCAGCGATGCCCCGATAAAACCGGTGGTGATATGTCCGAACGACTTGACGTCCAATGCAAACCGGGCTGCTACACTGTCGCGCTGCCATTCCGGTACAAGATCGAAGGTAAGGGCAATAACATAGGCGGTTTGAGTATTTGAAGAGAGCCGGCCGTTCGGGGTTACAAACTCCTTCTGGAAAGCTCCGCGAATGTTATTGTACAGTTCCTGGTAAGCTGTTGCATCATCCTGCTTATTCAGAATTCCGGCAATCCGGCTTACCAGTTTGGTAGACCAGGCAAAGTAAGCGGTAGCGATCAGGTCCTTGTCGGTAGTGGCACCTGTGTAATCTGAACGGTCGGATGCAAAAGCCAGCCAGTCGCCGAAATGTTCACCGTTGTTCCATAAAAAGCTGCTGCCCGACCTGGTTTTCATGTAATTGATCCAGGCTTTCATCGATTCATACTGGCGCTCAAGGATTCGTTTATCGCCATACTGACGGTAGACGGTCCAGGGAACGATTATGGCAGCATCGGCCCAGCCGGTTGATCCGCCTTCTTTGAGGATGTCGGGGATTACGTGAGGTACGCGGCCATCAGGTAACTGATCCAAAGCCAGATCTTTCAACCATTTGGTATAAAAGGTAGCGGCATCCCGGTTGAAACAGGCCGTTGGGGAAAAAACCTGTGCGTCGCCGGTCCAGCCGAGGCGCTCATCACGTTGAGGGCAATCTGTTGGAACATCCAGGAAATTGCCCATTAGTCCCCATTGAATATTATGCTGGAGCTGGTCGATCATCGGATCGGAACAGGTAAATTCTCCGGCAGGTTCCATATTGGAATAGATAACAATACCTGTAATTTCTTCTTTTTCAGGCATTTCTATGAATCCGGAAACTTTTACATAACGGAATCCCTGGAAAGTAAAATGGGGTTCATACACCTCCTCGAGATCGCCCTTAAGGATATATTCGATGGTTTGTTTTGCAGCACGGAGGTTGGTGAAGTATATGTTTCCTGCCTTGTCGAGCACCTCGGCATGCCGGAGCATCACTTTACGGCCTGCATTCCCGCTGACTTTAAGCCGGACCCAGCCAACCATATTCTGGCCCATATCCACGAGGGTATCTCCATTGGGTGCTTTAAATATATTGACCGGGGTCAACTCGGCCATTCTTCTTACCGGCGGGCCGCTCTGGGCGGCGAGATTTTCCTTGTCAAATTCCTTTACCAATACTGGTTTCCACCCTTTATCCTTAAATGCCAGGGAACTCCAACCCGGAATTTCCAATCGGGCATCGTATTTCTCACCGTGATATATTTCCGACATCAGGATCGGACTGTTGTTGAATTTCCAGGTTTTATCGGTGACAATCTGGACTTTTGATCCGTCGGTATATTCCACTGAAAGCTGTGCCAGGACTCCTGTTTGCGTGCCATAAAGATTCCGCGTTTTGCTCCACCCAAGATCCCCTCTGTACCAGCCATTTCCAAGAATTACACCGATAGCATTATCACCCTTTTTAAGCAGTCTGGTCAGATCGTAGGTCTGATATTGCAGATGCTTATTGTAGCTGGTCCACCCAGGTGTAAATAGCCAGTCGTTGGGTTTTTCACCGTTCACTTCAAGCTGATAGAGTCCATGCGCGGTGATATATAACCGGGCCGATTTGACCTCTTTTTTGAGTTTGAAAGTTTTACGGATCAGCGGGCAGGGTTGTTCAGCCTTTGCATCAGCTATTATATTGGGTTCGATCCAGGAAGCTTTCCAATCGGCAGGTTTCAGCAGCCCCATTTCCAAATAAGATATTGGTGACCAATCGGTTATGTGGTTTTGGTTATCCCATATTCTGACTGTCCAATAATATCTTTTCCCGGGTTCAAGAGAAGGACCTTTATAAACCACTTGATTACTCTCATCCGATTGCACCTTTTTACTGGTCCAGAACAGAGGAACTCCGTTTTTCACTTTATCAATAGTGAGGCCCACCCGAACCTCATAGGCAATCTGCCTGATGTCACGCACATTGGCTTTAATCACCCAACTGAAACGAGGTTGTAATACATCTATACCGACAGGATTAACCTGATATTCAGTACGAAGCCGGATGACTTCAACAAAAGGTTTTGAGTTTTGCGCAAACGACAGTTGGCCAACAAGGAAGATTCCTGTTATCACCAAAACTGAGAATAGGTTTGATATTCTTTTCATTTAAAAAATTTGGTCAAAGGTAATTTATTTTTATCCGATCGGCAGATGTGGCCAAACGAGTGGAGGCGCATTGAGCCATTCCGCAATCGAATATGGATCCGTAGGGGAGTACCCGCGGGTCCTCCCGACTGCCATTCCGCCGGTTTCCTCCCAAATTGCCAGCCGGATTTCATGAATTCCCATATCAATATATTTATGCGACCTACCGTTGTTCAGATCATAACCCTGCTCATGGCAATAGGCAGCACTCCGGAGGATTGACAGCCGCACTTCTTTCCCGTCGAAATCGAAGCCGTGCAGGCCGGAGTGGGCAATGTATTTAAAATGGTTGACGGTTGTGGGTTGTTGGTTATCGGTTGCAGGTTGCAGGGTGCAAGGTGATTCGAGCGTCATCCAGGTTCCGTGCACATGCTCCTGCCCATCTGCCGGAAATTCTACAGCACCGCCAGGTATTTGGGCAATGAGGCGCGGATTTTCCATCCCGGTGGGTATGGCCAGTTTCAGCCGTTTTTGCTCTTCATTCCATTGAATGCGGATTTTGTACTCTGTAACGGGCCATTCAGCATAGCAAATGCGATGAACGATTATTTTACTATGATGAAAGATCAAAGTAGATTCATAGATATTTCGAACAGTTCCGTTTTCGATGATCCGCTCCTCATGCTCTGCCTCAAACTTACCTGCTACCTCACGCCATGCCCATGTGTTGGTGCCCCAGGAATCGGCAGTATCGCGGAGGACGAGGAATCCGATAGGTACCTCCCCCTGCCCCCTCCTTAGGAAGGAGGGGGTGGGAGCACCTGCTGGCATTTCTACTGAAGTGAAGCCAGAGCTGGTAGCCCCCTCCTTAGGAAGGAGGGGGTTGGGGGAGGTACCTTCAGTGGGCTTGAGATAGAAATGATGCACTCCTGCGCTTAGATCCTTCCCTAAAAACGTAATCTTCCTTCGCCAGCGGTGGAACGGCAGCCGGGCTTCGGGCTGTTCTTCCTGGCAAGGGATCTCATTGCCTTGCCGATCGTACAGTTTGAGCACCCATTCGCCTTCCCAGAAGGGCCGGTAATCACTCATGCATTCGAACTCTACAGGGAAAGTGGTGAGTCCAGGATTTGAATTGAATACAGTTACCGGAATATGAGCTTTAAGCGGCTCAGCAGATTGATTAATAGCAGTGATCGATTCCATATTTAATCTGCGGATATTCTCCATTGCCCGACCATATAAATCAAGCGCATCCTGCTCCGCCGGCTCTGTGCACGAACCGGGCAGTATATCATGAAAATCGTTAAAGAGGATATCGCGCCAGATATCGGAGAACTCCTTCTGCGCAGGTACCTCCCCCGGCTCACAAAGGACCTCCCCCTGCCCCCTCCTTAGAAAGGAGGGGGTGGGAGCACCTGCATAATTTTCTACTGAAGGAAAGCAAGAGCTGGAAGCCCCCTCCTTTCTAAGGAGGGGGCAGGGGGAGGTCCTTCGGGGGTGGCAGTATCGAACAAGTCTTTCAGCCTGTACAGCAGCGCCACTGGCTTCGAGAGCCTTCCGCTTGATCCGGGATAGCGAGGTGTAGCAGCCGGTGAAAACCCGCTGAAGACCGCCTTCATATACCGGTAATCCGGGAATCAGCGACTTAATAGCTTCGTAAAAGCGATCGGTGGTGCTGTGAATGAACTCTACCCGTTGCTCGTTTGCTACGAACTCCCGGATCCGATCGAGATCGATACGGGTGGCGCCGCCGCCATGATCACCGAGGCCCCAGAAGAGTGCGACATCGCGACCGCGCTCCAGAGCCAGATTGGTGGCTTCAGTCAGCCTCTGTGTGATGTTTTTCCGCTCGGTATGATAGAGCCCGATTTCAATCCGATAGGCTGGGATCGTGCAGTCATTCAAGCCTTTCCACTGATACAGGCTGTCCGGTAAATCGAGGAACTCTTTTTCAGGTCGTTGGTGTATATATAATTCATAGCCAAAATCGCGGAGAAGTTTGGGTAAGCCGGCCGGGTGGCCAAAGGAATCGAAGTTATAGGCCACCCTGGGCTCAACGCCAAATTCTGTTTTGAAAAAATCGCGTCCAAACCGGATATGCCGCACGAGGTTTTCATAAGGAGGAAGATTAACATCAGGTTGCAAGTACCAACCCCCGGCAATGAACCAGCGGTTTTGCTCAACAAGATCCCTGATCTCGTGGAATAATCGGGTATCATATTTCTGAACCCACTGATAAAGAATGGCTTCGTTATGATTAAATATCAGTTCCGGATATTCATGGATGATTTCAACAGCGTTTCGGAAAGTGGCTATAGCTTCGGAGCAGCCTTCGGTCCAGCGCCACTGCCAAACCGGGTCGAGGTGCGCATTACAGATCAGGTGAACTCTATTTTTCATCTTTGGAAGGAAGATTTTTATACCAGGTAAAATACAGCACAACCATCACGGCCACCATAACTACTGCTACTGTCCAGAACTGGGGCCACTTCCGCAGGAATAGGTAGAACGGGAGAAGCGCTACTGTAAACTGGAACACGGGCGCGATCAGCCCATTGATGGCATCCCACATGGGTTCCTTGTCATTGGCCTTCATAAGTCCCTGTGCAACAGATTCTTTACGGATGGGTCCCCAGAAACCGAAGGGTTTAATCTTACTGTAGAATTTTACCAGTATCTGTTTATCGGTTGGCTTGTTAATGAATCCGATTGCTACAGTAATCACCAGGCTCGATATAATATTTATACCCAGCGAGTTGGTTCCGGATATCGATCCGAAGAAAACTTTTTGTATGACAATAAAGGCAGCTGTGGCGATCATGCTATAAACAAAAGCTTTCGCACTGAAGCGCCACCAGTGCCAGCGCATGGTGGCCGGTACGAGGATCATCGTAACCACTACGAAAATCATGGTTTCCCAGGCAGAGATGACATTTTCGAAAGCCAGACTGAAGACGAATCCCAATAAAAGTGCAAATATCGAGGCCAGCTGACCGATCCGGATGACCTTTTTTTCCGGAAGTTTTTTAAAAAAGTATCGTTTGAGAAAGTCATTGGTGACGACGTTGGCTGTGACGTTAATCATCGCGTCGAGGGTAGACATCAGAGCCGCCAGCATTACCGCGAGAAAGAGGCCGCTAACCCCGATCGGCAACCTGGATATCACCAGGGGCAATATTTTTTCGCCGTCAATATTTGTTGTTGCTGTACCTAAAATGGAGATCCCGAACATAAGGAATGCAATAGCGATGATCCAGCGGAGCATAAACATAGCCGTCCACATACCTCCGGCCAGTGCGGCATCGCGTGGGGTACGGGTAGTCAGGAAGAACTGGAAATCCCACACGTTTGGTCCGGCTAAAACCCTGAACATCATCCAGGTGAAACCGATAATCATCAGTGGGCCAAATAGATTGAAATGCTGGTACGCCGCCGGGGTAGAATCCAGATAGCCCGGCCAAAGGTGCCAGTTTAAGGCCAATGAGCTCCAACCCTCCGGTTTTGAAGCGGCCAGATCTGCGCCGATTCCACCGGTAAATACCATGATAATCATGACGATTGCCCCCACTGCAATCAATGCCGTTTGCAGGATATCCGTGATGACCACCCCGTAAAATCCGCCAAGCGTTACGTAAATACCCACCACCCCAAATACGATCAGGGTGGATTGCCAACGGGTAAGCGGGAAAAAATCTTCAGCAAATTTCCCGATCCCGACAGCCATGTACATCAGGTTAAAAATCATCAAAACGAGAAGAAAAATAGCCGATGCCAGCCTGGCCATTTCGGCATCCCGATCCTTGCCGAAACGGGTTTCGTTCCATTCGGCAAAGGACAAAACACCGGAGCGACGGATCCACTTGGCCTGAAAAGCCATATAGCCGGCCATCATAAACCATCCCCAGAAAATGTTAGTCATCCAAACGGTTTTCAGTCCGAGATAAAACAGCGCCCCAACCAGCGCCATGATACCGGCGATATCGATATAGCTCGAGCACCCTGCTATCCCGAGCACCCACCAGGGCAAATTCCGCCCGGCCAGGAAGTAATTCTCGAGTCCTGATGAGGCTTTCTTGCGGATCAGGAATCCCACCATCGCCACCATCACCAGGTAAACGATCACAATTGTCAGGTCAATCCAGTTGAGGTTCATCGTCTTTTGGTTTTGCTGTGAAATTGCTGAAATATTCCTCAAATTCCAATTCCGGACAAATCATAACCCCGATGATACAAATTGTCCGATTTCCGTGGTATTTTTAGAAGATGATTGAAGATTTACGCATTATCGTGCCTGGCGGACTGAACACTGATCTGATCGGACTGGGGGTCGACCGGCTTTTGGGGCCGGGAGAGCTGACATTGGGAGGCGCTTTTCATGTGGGCCCGGGCGGCAAGGCACGGAATATGGCCCAGATGGCAGCGGTGTGGCTCGGACCAGACAAGGTGGCCATGATAGGTAAAACCGTCCGCGATCCTTACGGCCTGTGGAAAGTTCCGTTGGATGCACTTAAAGAGGCTGGTGTAAATACCGATGCTGTCCAGATCCTGGATTTTGAACAATCAGGCCGCAAATTCCCCGGCATCGCCCTGATACCGGTGGATCAATCGGGGAAAAACCAGATATACTGCCTTCCCGGCATCAACAGTGAATTTATGCCTGCCGATATCCAGGCTGCCGAAGAACTATTTCGAACTGCTTCCAAACCGGCCTACCTGATGCTGGCGCTGGAGATACCGGTGGAGACGGTAAACGAGGCTATTGCCAGTGCAAGGCGACATGGGATGAGGGTGATACTGGACCCGGGGGGAATCAAGGTTAAGAGGTTAGAGGTTAAGAGGTTAGAGGTTAGAGGTTATGGGTTTGGGTGGGATTGTGCGGGTGTGTACCTGATCAAGCCGAACGAATTTGAAGCTGAGATTTTGACGGGCGTGGTGATTACCGGATATGAAAGTGCGGCTGAGGCAGCGAAAGTGTTATTGAATCAGGGTATTCAATATGTGATGATTACGCACGGAGCCAAAGGGGCATACCTGTTTGGCGATGGGATCGCCAGGCATATCCCGGTACCGGAAATTTCGGGTGGCGATGTCCATGATGAAACCGGCTGCGGGGATCAGGTCACAGCAACACTCACGGCCTGTCTTTCCGAAGGCTTAACTATTGAGCTAGCCGCTGAAATTGCCGTCCGTGCCGGAACTATCCAATTTCACCGCAAAGGCATTCAGCCTGTTAGAAAGGAAGATGTTTTTCCTGCCTCTTTTCACATTTTTTAACCTTTCCGGCTTTCGGTATCTTACTCTTAATACTTAACTTACACACCCTAAATCGCAACCTTTACCTGGCATATAAAACTAATTTATCATGGACACATCTCTAATTTCCACCGCTCGCATCCGGACCATCGAAATGCTCGACCGGGCTAAAATTGTATTGACAGAGACCGAGAAACAGAACATCGAGATCGCCGACCTTGGGGTGGGCGACCTGGAACATGTAGGTATCGAAGTGGTTCAATACATTAATAATGACCGCTATTGTGCGAAGGAGCTGGTACTGTTTCCCTGGCAGGTATGCCTGGAGCATCGCCATCCCAAAGTTTCCGAAACCAATCCCGGGAAAATGGAAACATTCCGCTGCCGCTGGGGCGAGGTGTATCTCTATACCGAGGGTGATCCAACCCCCAATCCGAAAGCCAGGGTACCTGAAACTTATCTGCCGCACCTTAATGTATGGAACGAGGTGATCCTGTTGCCCGGTGAACAATATACCATCCCGAAAAATACCCTGCACTGGTTCCAGGCCGGCCCCGATGGATGTGTGGTATCTGAATTTTCTTCCTCCAGCACCGATGAGAACGATGTATTCACAGACCCGCGAGTACGAAGGGTGTGAGGGCGTTAAGGACGTGAGGACGTGAGGACGTGAGGAAGTTAAGGATGTAACCGACCGACAACTGATAACCGACAATAAAATATGAAAAACCTATTATTCTTTTTATCGTTTATTGGCCTGCTGATGACCGGTTGCAATCCGCAACCAAAATCAGAGTTGAACATTCCGTATGAAAAGTTTACCCTTGCCAACGGGCTCGATGTAATCCTGCATGAGGATCATTCTGACCCGATCGTGGCGTTTGCGATCCAGTTCCATGTGGGATCGGGACGCGAATCGGAAGGCCGCACCGGTTTCGCCCACCTGTTTGAGCATTTCATGTTCTCCCGGTCGGAGAATGTGGCTCTCGGACAATTCGATGAGATCATCCAGAATGCGGGCGGATCATCCAACGCAGGCACCGGCAATGATGCCACCACCTATTTTGAGGTGGTTTCGAAAAACGCCCTGGAAAAGGTCCTATGGCTCGAGTCCGACCGTTTGGGATTTCTTACCAACGCGATCAACAAAAAGGCGCTGAATATTCAGCAAAATGTGGTGCAGAACGAGAAGCGCCAATACGAGGATAATGCCCCGTATGGCTATACCGACTGGGTTATCTCAAAAAACCTGTATCCAAAGGGACATCCCTATAACTGGACCGTGATTGGTGAAATGGAAGATCTTTTTAAAGCTTCTGTGGAGGATGCAAAAACCTTTCACGATACCTTTTATGTTCCAAACAACGCAACCATGGTTTTGTCGGGGGACTTTAACCCGGCTGATGCTAAGAAGTTGATTGAAAAATATTTCGGCGAGATCAAATCAGGTCAGAAACTCAGCGACCCTGCACCGAAGCCGGTAACTCTTACTCAGACCAAAAAGCGGTATCACGAAGATAATTTTGCCCGGGCAGCTCAATTGACCATGGTGTGGCCTACTGTAGAACAATACAGTCCGGATAGTTATGCGCTTGACTATCTTGGGCAGCTCCTCTCGCGCGGGAAAAAAGCCCCGATGTACAAGGTGATTGAAAAAGAGAAAAAACTGGCCTCCGGTCCGCGCGCCGAAAACGGCAGTATGGAAGTGGCTGGGGCCTTTACGATAACCGTAACAGCTAACGAAGGGGTGAGTCTGAAAGAGGTGGAAGCTGCTGTATTTGAAGCTTTCAAACGGTTCGAAACAGAAAGTTTCACTGAAGCCGATGTGGAACGGATCAAGGCTGGTTTGGAGACCAATTTCTACAACGGGATCAGCAGTGTTTTGGGTAAATCTTTCCAGCTTGCTCAATATAATGAGTATGCGGGATCACCCGATTTTTACAAAACCGATCTGGAAAAGACAAAAGCGGTTACTAAAGCCGATATCATTCGCATGTATGAAAAGTACATCAAAGGCAAGCCTTACCTGGCCACCAGCTTTGTACCAAAAGGACAACCTGATCTGGCCGCAGAAGGATCTGTCGGTGCCGGTGTAAAGGAGGAAGACATCCTGAATGCCACGCAGGTTCAGATTGATGAATCATCCAGTGACGAAGTCGTAAAAACCCCTACTGCCTTTGACCGGACAGTAGTGCCGCTCGACGGACCGGAGCCGGTGGTGACGATTCCGACAGTATGGAACGATAAACTGTCGAACGGAATGGCCGTTTGGGGTATTGAGCAAAACGAACTGCCATTGGTACAATTTAACATTGTATTGAAAGGCGGACATTATCTGGATAAACTGGAAAAACCCGGGGTTGCCTCCATGATGGCTTCCCTGATGAACCAGGGAACAAAGAATAAAACTCCACAGGAACTTGAGGAGGCTATTGAATCATTAGGTGCCCGGATCAACATAAGTTCTTCAGGTGCAGCAATTACCATCAATGCCAACTGTCTGGTCCGGAATTTTGATGCCACCCTGGCCCTGATGGAAGAGATGTTACTGGAGCCTCGCTGGGATGCTGATGAGTTTGCGATGGCTCAAACCCGTGTGATGAACAACCTGAAGCGCCAGAAGGCCAGTCCCGTTGCCCTTGCCTCTGAAATGTTTATGAAAAAAGTATATGGTGTTGGTCATATTCTCTCAGTGAACGCCAGCGGTACCCTGGAATCGGTTCCAACAATCACAATTGATGATCTTAAGTCGTGGTATGTGGCCAATATGACCCCGTCAGTGGCAAACTTCCATGTAGCAGGTAATATCAAGCAGGATCAGATTATGAATTCATTGCAAGGTCTGGCCTCGAAATGGCAGGCTAAAGAGGTCGTTTTTCCGGTTTATCCCCTTCCAGCTCAGTTGGAGAAATCCGAGATCTTCTTCGTGGATGTTCCCGGTGCCAAACAATCAGTGATCCGGATCGGAAACCTCGCATTGGCCCAGTCGGATCCCGATTTTTTTCCTGCAACAGTAATGAATGATCATCTCGGTGGTAATTTCTTGTCGCTTGTTAATCAGGTTCTTCGTGAACAAAAAGGATTTACCTATGGAGCAAGTACTTCATTCAACGGATCCTATATTCCCGGGCCTTTCACGGCTTCTTCCATGGTACGCTCCTCTGCAACACTGGAATCAATGCAGATTTTCGAAAATCTGATGGAGAATTACAAGAACGGCATTTCGGAAGAAGATCTGGCGATGACCCGGAATTATCTGATCAAATCGTATGCTTTGAGCTTTGAAACCCTCAATGCCTTAACCGGAATGCTCGGTGAGATCAGTATGTACAATCTGCCTAAAGATTATGTGAGGACTAAACAGGAGACCATCCGGAACATGACCGTGGATCAGCATAAAGCCTTGTCGCAGAAATATATAAATCCGGACAAGATGTACTATGTGATATCAGGCGATGCCACTACCCAGGCCGATGGATTGAAGGCGCTGGGATTTGGGGCACCGACAATAATAAAGAAATAAGGCACAAGATGGGCCTCCGAGTAGCGTGAAGAGGTTCCCGCCTTACTCTGAGGGGGCTGTGGACAATACATTGTGAATCGAATAACTAATGTTTATAAAATCTAAATGAAAAAAACAGCCTATCTCCTCGCGTTTGCGATCCTGCTGATGGCAGGCTGCAAGCCGCAACCGAAATCGGAATTGAACATTCCGTATGAAAAGTACACCCTGAAAAACGGGATGGATGTTATTCTTAGCGAGGATCATTCAGATCCGATTGTTGCACTCACCATCCAGTTTCACGTGGGATCAAACCGCGAAACGGAAGGTCGCACCGGTTTTGCCCATCTTTTTGAGCACATTATGTTTCAACGTTCTGAAAATGTGCCTGAAGATCAATTTTTTAAAATTGTTCAGGATGCCGGGGGTACACTGAATGGGGGTACAGGAAATGATGCCACCACCTATTTTGAAGTGGTCCCGAAAAACTCTCTCGAAAAAATTCTTTGGCTCGAATCCGACCGGATGGGATTTTTGGAGAATACCATCACCAAAAAAACTTTCAATATCCAGCAAAATGTAGTGCAGAATGAGAAACGCCAGAGTGTTGACAATGCCGCTTACGGACACACCGAAGCTGTAATAGCCAAAAATTTCTTTCCGAAGGGTCATCCTTATAGCTGGACCGTCATCGGTGAAATGGAAGATCTGTTCAATGCCACCGTCGACGATGTAAAAGCCTTTCATGCCAAATTTTATATGCCCAACAATGCCACTCTCGTTTTATCGGGTGATTTTGACCCGGCTACAGCTAAGCAGCTGATCGAAAAATACTTCGGGGAGATCAAAAGTGGTGCAGATCTGGCTGATCCCAAACCGGTACCGGTAAAGCTCACTGAAACAAAAAAGCTGTATCACGAGGATAATTTCGCCAAGGCACCGCAACTGACAATGGTTTGGCCTACAGTGGAACAGTTTAGCCCGGATAGCTATGCTCTCGATTACCTCGGACAATTGCTCTCCAGGGGGAAGAAAGCTCCATTATATAAAGTCCTGGTTAAAAAGAAGAAGTTAACTTCCAATACAAGAGCCAATAACGGTAGCATGGAAATTACCGGAACTTTCGACGTTTCGGTTACAGCTAATGAGGGAGTAAGCCTTAAGGAAGTTGAAAGTGCCATTTTTGAGGCTTTTGCACGCTTTGAAAAGGACGGGTTCACCGAAGCCGATGTCGACCGTATCAAAGCCGGTCAGGAAACCGATTTTTACAATGGAATCAGCAGCATCCTGGGTAAGTCGCGGCAACTGGCCACCTATAATGAATATGCCGGTTCTCCGGATTTTTACAAAAAAGATATCGAACGGGTAAAAGCAGTTACAAAAGCCGATATTATGCGTGTCTATGATAAATACATCAAAGGCAAACCTTATCTGGCAACCAGCTTTGTACCAAAGGGTCGGGCCGACCTCGTGGCCGATGGTTCAATGAACGCAGGAGTTAAAGAAGAGGATATCCTGAATGCTGCACAGGTTACAATCGATGAGAATGCCCCCGAGGAAACTGTGGCGAAAACGCCCTCGGCTTTTGATCGTTCGGTAATGCCGAAAGACGATCCCGATCCGGCTATCAACCTGCCGGTAATCTGGGATGATAAACTATCAAACGGAATGAGGGTGTATGGAATTGAACATGCCGAACTTCCATTGGTTCAGTTTAATATCACTCTGAAAGGAGGTCATTTTCTAGATAAGCTTGATAAGGCCGGAGTTGCCAGTCTGGTTGGCCAGCTGATGAATGAGGGAACTAAAAACAAAACCCCGCTTGAACTGGCAGAGGCCATTGAAGGACTTGGCTCCAGCATCAGGATTGGTGCATCAGGTACAAGTATTTCTATCAGCGGCAATACATTAGCGCGGAATTTCGACAAGACTCTTGCCCTTGTAGAAGAGATGCTTCTGGAACCCCGCTGGGACGAAGAAGAATTCGGATTGGCCAAGGTTCGCACGCTCAACAATCTGAAAAGACAGAAAGCCAACCCGAATTCGATGGCTTCGGAACTATTCCAGAAACTGGTTTACGGGGATCAGCATATTTTTGGAATCGGCGCCAGCGGTTCTGAAGAAACAGTCAATGGCATCACTCTTGATGATCTTAAGGCTTATTATGCATCCTTCTTTTCGCCCAATGTAGCCAGTTTCCATGTGGCAGGACAGATCACAAAGGAAAAGGTGATGGCTTCTCTGCAGGCCCTGGCTCAGAAATGGCCTGCTAAAGAGGTCGCCTTCCCAACTTACGCGATACCTGAAGCTCCTGCAAAATCGTTGGTTTACTTTATCGATGTGCCGGGTGCCAAACAATCCATCATTAACATAGGGGGAGTGGGACCAGCAAAAACGGATCCCGATTATTTCGCTGCAACTGTGATGAACGATAAGCTCGGCGGCTCTTTTAACGGTTGGGTCAATATGGTACTTCGCGAAGAAAAAGGTTTCACTTACGGAGCCCGCAGCAACTTCTCCGGTTCCTATGTTTCCGGAACCTTTACTGCCTCTGCCCCGGTACGTTCTTCTGCAACTCAGGAATCTGCAGAAATCTTCAAAAACCTGATGCTGAAATATGACCAGGGCATTACCCAGGAAGATCTCGATTTCACTAAAAATTCACTGTTGAAATCCTATGCCCGAAAATATGAAACATTGGGTGCACTTACCGGTATGCTTGGCGAGATCAGCATGTATAACCTGCCGAAAGATTATGTGAAGAATGAACAGGAGACCATCCGGAACATGACCCTCGATCAGCATAAGGCATTGGCTCAGAAGTATATCAATCCTAATCGGATGTACTATGTGATCGCCGGAGACGCCGCCACGCAGGCTGACCAACTTACCTCGCTGGGATTTGGGGTGCCGGTG
>JBBAAF010000078.1:0-18530 GCA_041658425.1 Bacteroidales bacterium
GATACGGACAGTGCATTTTGGATCTGTTGAAAGATAAGCCTGTTGAATAAAAATAGCATTCACAGGATAATGCAACACTTGCCAGAGTATTTTGTTGACGAGGTATTTACGTTCGATTTCCATTTTGCTGATGCGCTGATTAGCTGACCAGCTGTTTAAAATCCGCGCCGGTAGGGTTCTGGAAAACGCGGAGTTCGAATTCAGGTATTACAGCGAGAACATGATCGAAGATATCGGATTGTATATTCTCATAGATTTCCCAGGCTTTTTCGCTGGTGAAACCATAAATCTCAATTGGAATTCCGCGGTCGGTTGGCTGAAGCTGGCGTACCATGGTGGTCATTTCGTGCTGAATATCCGGATGTTCCTTTAAATAGCACTCGAGGTACTTCCTGAAAACACCCAGGTTGGTTAACCGGATTCCGTTTGCAACCGACTGATCGGCATCCGGATATTTACGGTTCATATCAGCCAATTCTGCCCTCTTTGATTTTATATAATCAGAAATCAGATGAATCTTCTCCAGACGGTCAAGCAGTTCTTCGGAACAGATATGCACTGTACCCATATCGATATTAACGAATCGCTTGATCCGGCGGCCATTGGATTCTTCCATACCCCGCCAGTGCTGAACCGATTCAGATACCAGTGAATAGGTTGGCATGGTGGTTATCGTTTTATCCCAGTTTTCGACCTTAACTGTATTGACTGTGATATCGAGAATGGTTCCATCGGCATTCCTTGACGGGATAGTAACCCAATCACCAATTCTGACCATCTTATTAACTGACAATTGGATAGAAGCCATCAATCCAAGAAGGGTATCCCGAAAAACAATAACCAGAACAGCCATAAAGGCCCCCAAACCAGTAAAGAAACCTTTGAGCGGAAATCCGAAGACCGTTGAAAGGATCCAGATTCCGGCAATCAAAACAACAAGGAATTTAACTACCTGGATATACCCTCTGATCGGCACCCTGCCTGAAACATCCAGATGCGTATAGATTTCCATTAGTGCGCTCAGGCCAGTCATGATCACCGCAGTACCGATGATGATCATGTAAATAGCAGTCGCTTTCTGTGAGAAAGCGATCAATGCTTTTAAAACTGCATCGGGTTCTGCTGAATCCACAAAATAGACCCCGTTAAAAATGTGGGGCAGCATGTAATAAACAACCAAAGCCGGCACAAAATGTGCGATCCTCCTGAAAACCCCCTTTTCCAGCAAAATATCATCAAAAGGATTCTCTGTCCGTTTAACTAAACGGTGAATAAAGACTTTGATGACACTTCTGGTGAGGCGATCTATTGCAAAACACACCAGGAATAATAAAAACAACAGGATTGTGAGGTGCAGAAACTGACCAAAGGCACCCGTTAACCCCCAGGTTTCAAGCCAATCAGACAAATGCTTGAACATTATTTTCAGATTATCACCCATATATGCTGTAAAGAATTGGTTTTAGCTTTGGCAAAAATACAATGTAATTTACCTTTACCATTGGTATTTACCAAAAAAGGGCACCCATGAAAAAATTATTTCTATTGTTATTGGTTTTTGCAGCTCTAAATTTACAGGCTCAGATCAAATTTGAAGACTATTTTACTGACAACACGCTGCGGTTTGATTACAACCGTTGCGGTACAGCAGCAACTGAGCAAATCGGCTTCGAACAGATGAAGCAGGAAGGTAAATGGTCCGGACCCCGCAACCACCTGATTGATCCGTTTCTATGGGGTGAATACCGTGTTGAACTATACGACAAGGCTACTAAAAAGTTGATTTTTTCGCGCGGATATGCCGGGTTATACAGCGAATGGCAATCAACCGCTGAAGCAAAAGTCACTTCCAGGTGCTTTTATGAAACGGCACTGGTACCTTTTCCAAAAAAACCGGTCACGCTTCAGCTTTACAGCCGCAACCGCAAAACAAAACTTGTCAAAACATTTGAATATCAGATCGATCCTGCTAATTATTTTATAAGCAAGGAAACCGGTCCGGTTTACAAATCTTTTATGGTACACGATTCAGGTGATCCTTCCAAAAAGATTGATGTGGTATTTATTCCGGATGGATTCACTGCAGTGGAGATGGACAAATTTCGCGAAGCCGTAAAGAGTTTCTCAAAAGGCCTGTTGGATACCCCGCCCTTTACAGCTGCTGAGGATCAATTCAATTGCTGGCTGGTTGAAGCTCCCTCAGCCGAATCCGGGACCGATATTCCTGCCGGTGGAATTTACAAAAACACCCTCCTCAATACGAGTTTTTACACATTCGACAGCGAACGCTACAACATGACCTTTGATATCAAATCGGTTCGGGATGTAGCAGCCAATGTTCCTTACGACATCATCATTATCCTGGTCAATTCGGAAAAATACGGTGGTGGCGGGGTGTATAACTATTATGGTTGCTTTACTGCTTTCAACAAGCAATCGATAGGCGTATTCGTCCATGAATTCGGACATACTTTCACCTGGCTGGCTGATGAGTATTATACCAGCGATGTGGCTTATCAGGATTATATCGATATGACCGTTGAACCGATTCAGCCTAACGTCACCAACATGGTTGATTTCGGCAAAAAATGGAAGAAAATGATCAAGCCCGGCACACCGGTCCCTACCCCAAGGAAACCTGAATTTGCAGGGGTTTTGGGTGCCTATGAAGGCGGCATATACAGTGCAAAAGGTATTTACAGTCCGATGGCCAAATGCAAGATGAACTGGCTTGGTGATCCGTTCTGCCCGGTATGTACAAAAATACTGAAGGATATGATTGATTACTATACTAAATAGTAATTATGCTCCCTTCGGTCGCTAGTTAGGAGCGCAGCGAACCTATTATATAAACCTCTCCCTCTTCTGCAAACTTGTGAGGCCTCCCAGCAGCGCGAGCACGATCCCTACAAACAGGATCACACGATTGTCCTGAACAATTGATTTCCAGGCATTTTCACTCATTCCGTCAGGGATACTGAACGGATTGAGAAAAATGTTCCATTTGCTGTTTTGGATCAATCCCATGAGGGCCATGAAAAACACCCCGATTATTATCATCACGACACCGGTACCGATACCGTTTTTGATAAAGGTAGATAGCAGGAAAGCCAGAGTTCCCATGAAAAAGATCGGGAACATCAGGTGCCAGGCCATGTTGAAAACAGAAAAAGGCAGAAGCGCCCAGGAGCAAAAGATCCCCAGCAACAACAAAATAAAGAAGACTACAAAAT
The DNA here is from genome assembly GCA_041658425.1 of Bacteroidales bacterium. Lineage (GTDB taxonomy): Bacteria > Bacteroidota > Bacteroidia > Bacteroidales > UBA12481 > UBA12481. Next base: position 3,234 of record JBBAAF010000078.1, read on the forward strand.
AGATCAGGATCAGCCTCACAAGCCATACTTTGTAACGATAATCCGGGATCCCGAAAAGGATTTCCAGTACCCGGGTATCCTCATCGTTTTGAATCCCGAAAACAGTGGGATAAAAAACCAGGAGAAGACCCGGATATAAGAGCAGATTATAGATGATCCCGGTATCAATCTTACCTTTTGAAAAGAGGGTAATCAATAATACCCCGATAAAGAAGGCCAGCGAAGCCAGCAAAAACCAAATAAACTTATTGGCGAATATAATCTTGAGATTATATCGGACCATATTGAAGATCCAGTTCCAGATTAATGCAACTCGGTTACTTTTCATATCAGATCGCTTTCTTCAACATCCATAAATAAGAATCCTCAAGCAAAGGCTGAACCGGTATGGCATCCGGTGACGGTTTGCTTTCAGCCAGCAGGCGCACACGTATATTCTGGCCGTCGCGCATGTGATGAACTATTTTATACAGTTCAGACAGACGGTCAAACTCGGCCAAACTGACCTCAACCTGCCATACATGTCCTTTAGCGGTAAGAGCCATCTCTTCCGGTGCACCCAGGAATACCATATCACCTTTATCAAGGACTGCCACCTGGAGGCAGGAGCTCGAAATATCCTCGATAATATGGGTTGAAAAGATGACAACCCGCTCGCGTGATAATTCCACCAAAAGGTTTCTGAACCGGATCCTCTCCCGCGGATCAAGTCCGGCAGTAGGTTCATCAACAACCAGGATCCTGGGAAGGTGAAGCAATATCTGGGCAATCCCGATACGTTGTTTCATACCGCCGGAATAGCTCCCGATTTTTTCATCCTTATGTTCAATCATGTGAACCGAACTCAACACAAAATCAACCCGCTTGTCGCGTTCATCAGGATATTTTAATCCCTTGAGAATCCCCTGGTAGTTAAGATATTCCCCGGCAGTCATATTCTCATACATCCCAAATTCCTGTGGCAGATATCCGATCAAACCCTGCAATTCTTCGCGTTTTTCCTGGGTATCCACCCCGCTGATCCAGATTTTGCCATAGCTCTGTTCGAAAATTCCACAGATAATTCTCATCAGGGTGGTTTTGCCCGCTCCGTTTGGACCGAGTAACCCGAACATCCCCTGCCCGATTTCCATGGAAACACCGCGCAATGCTTTAAATGGTCTCTTCTTTTTACCGATTACCGGTATCGACTGCACCATCCGGTACCAGCCCCTGCGGATTCTTCCAAAACGGCCGGTGATGCGGTTCACGTTTACTTTTTCGCGCGCCAGGCGGGCAGAAGTTGTGAAAACTATAAGGGCGAGATACCAGACCAATCCGATCAGTATATCCAGAGCCACATTTCCCCATCGTATCTGATAAACGATAATGCTGAATGCCGGGAAACCCCAGAATATCAGTCCGTACATGAACTGGTTCAACTTGTTGATCAAACCCGCAGGTTTAATATATCTGAGATAAATCCGGACCGGCTCATAGATGGCAAGAATCATAAAGTAAACCGGGATACTAAGCAGGAATATCCAGAAACCGGATTCCAGGAAGAAATAGACAAAGTAAATCATGAAACCAAGAATCGGCAATTGCCACACGATATCATCCAGGTCTTTCCATGATTTGATTTCCTTTTCCATTCCCATACGCTTGCGGATAGCCAATCCAGCCTTCCACTGCCGCGTAAACCGTCCGTCGCGTTCATAAATCTTGACCAGGTTTTGTATACGGATGATAATGGATTCATCCATCGGAATAACAGTATCGCTGGCTTTACGCAGACTATTCATCACAAACCAGATTGATGCCGGAACACCAATAATGACCAGCAAAAAGGTTATCGCCTGCCAGAGAAACGAATCGATTCCAAAATAAATCAGGGCAGTAAGTCCAATCATCAGGCCGTACATGACCAACTTCACCACAAGCTTCTGACCTTTCATCCATTCCAGTGCATTTTCCAGCCCGGAGTAGAATGTGGGTATAAAAACAAGTGTCAGAATTGTACTAAGAGATAAACCGCCAATAACTGTAATGGCAAACGGTACACCGATCAGGCCTACATACTCCGATTGTCCCATTGCCATCGGAACCATTGCCACAACAGTAGTGCCTGCCGTTATTAAAATCGGACGCAAGCGGGCCAGCCCGGCCACCATCAGGGCACGGGTTTTCCGGTTTCCGTTTTTGCGAAGTATTTTCGTATAATCAATCAGGATAATCCCGTTGTTTACCACAATGCCTATCAGGATAATAAAGCCGATAAGTGAACTGGCATTGATCAGCGAATTTTTCGTAAACAGAATGGCCAGGAATGAACCGATGCCTGCCAGCGGGATGGATAAAAGCAGCACAAAAGGCGTGCTGAATGATTCAAAAACCGCAGCCATGATCATAAAAATCAGAACAAACGCGGCACCAATCAGAAAATAGAAATCCTGAAACTCATTTGCTTCATGTTGAACTTCTACAGCGACACCTGCAGGAACCTTCATACTGGCGATCAGATTATCGACATCGGCCCGGGCTGCCTCAAGCAGTGGTTTTGATCCGTTGGTTTCCGCATCAAACCTATAGGTTAACTGAATCTGTTTTTCCTGATTTAACCGGTTAATAGTACCCATTCCGAAGGCGAAATAAACCTTGGCAAGGTCGGTCAGCCGATGCCGGCTCCCGTCAGACGAAGGCACATCCATACTCTGCAGATCTGCCATCGTCCTGGTCTTGTTTTTATCCACGATAACTTTATCGTATTTGATCAGGATGTCATATTCTTCAGTCCCCTCTTTGAATTTAACCCCGGTACTGACTTCAGTAGGAAATGAACTCAATTCCGACATTACCGAGGAGAGGGAAACATTACGTTCACCCATCTCGCGGGTATTAAAAGCCATTCTCACCTCGGGACGGTTATCCTGGACTCCGACAGTTGCCTGCTGGATCGTAGTCATGTCGTCGAGATAATATTTAACATCCTCAGCAACAGCCTTCATCAGGTCGAAGTTCTGTCCTTTGACAATAACTTTCTCCTGTTGCGTTCCGATCCCCATTAAACTCTCGAGACCTCCGGCACCGGATGCACCGCCCCCCCCGCCCCCTCCACCGGAGAATCCGGAGCTCGAGGAGAATTGCTGAAACTCATAATCAACCTGTGGGATGTCCTTGATCCTGTTTTCGATATCAGCTTTAATCTCAGGAAGCTTACGGTCCTTAATTTTTTCAAAATTCTCAACCAGTTTGACACTCACCGTTGCCTGCGCCTCCTGTGTGTTGGTTGTGATATCCTCTTTTTCAGCAAGATCCATCAATCTCTCTTCAATGGTTCTCACCGCAAGATCAGTTGCATCCAGCGTTGTTCCCTGTGGCATGGTAATAGCAATCCTTAACTCCCGGGTTTGTGGCTCCTTTAGGGAATTATTGGAAAGTGCCAGGGCAGCAAACAAGCTAACGAAGAAGATCACCATCGCACCGATAATTGTAACCGCAGGATTGCGAATACTGCTCTTTAAAATCAGCAGGTATATCTGAATCAATCGCTTATGCAATGAAACTTTTTCAAAAATCTGAGGACCCTTATGCGGTTGGCGTACCAGGACAAGATGGGTAAGCATAGGGATTAACAACAATGCCACCATCATGGAAACCAGCAGGGTGGAAATGATCGATATCCCGATATTGGTACCCAATATCCTGATCAGGTAATTATCCGAAAAAAGGAATGGCAGGAAGACGGTCACGGTAGTCAGGGTCGATGCTACGATTGACCGCCAAACCTCAGTTGTACCATGGGTAACCGCAATATCAGGCGATTCCCCCCTCGACGCATGCCTGTATACGTTTTCGAGCACCACCACACTGTTATCCACCAGCATGCCGATTGCCAACGCCATACCCACAAGGGTAAGACTGTTGAGGGTCAATCCGGCAGCATAAAAAAAGTTAAATGCAACATAAACCGATATAGGTATCGCCAGTGCAATGGATAAGACGAGCCTTATATTTTTCAGGAATATCCATAGGATGAAAATGGCAAGCAAACCGCCGGTTATCGCCAGGTTGATTATCTGACCGATGTTTTTCTCCATGGTTTCGGCCAGGTTCTCCTGTATCTTGATCTCGATTTCCAGAGGTCCGAACTCCTTATTAAGCTGGTCAACCAATGTTTTCACTGAATGCGAAACATTGATGATGTTAACCTGGGAATCGGCAACGAGGTTCATGGTGACTGATTCCAAACCGTTCACCCGAGCGTATGAAGTTTGTTCCTTAACACCGAAATAAACTGAAGCCACATCGCGAAGGAGGACTGGGCCCGCTTCTTTTATGACGATATTTTCAATCTCACGGGTATCAACATATTCAGCCGTAATATGCACAAAATACATCTTATTTCCAGAGAAGGCCCGGCCCGCAAAGGTCCGGTCGCGTCCGTTTTGAGCAATTGCATTGCGCACTTGAAAAGGGGTGATACCATAAGCTTCGCAGGCATCCTTGTTGAGTGTAATTTCAAGGGTTTTCTCTTGTCCTCCGAATACAGTAACACCGGCGATTCCGTCGACATTTTCAAGTCGCGATGTAATTTTCTCGTCAGTGATCTGGCGGACACGATTTGCTCCTCCTGGTCCCCTGACTTCCAAAGCCATAACCTGATTTGCTGCCTGTTGCAAATCAACCTTCAGAACTGTCACGGTGAATTCGGTCGGTAAAGTGGCCTTCACTTCATTGATTCGTTCCTGCAATTTGAGCTGGGCATATTTCAGGTTCGTTTTGGGCTCATAAGCAACAATAATGGTTCCCCTTCGCTGCGATGCGGTCGAAGTAAGCTCTTTGATTCCGGGAAGCCCGCCCACGGCGCCTTCCAGCGGGATCACAGCCTGCTTTTCCATGTAGCCGGGGTCAACTTCAGTCTGGGAGGACACCTGGACCACGAGGTACGGCGCCTCTGCATTCGGGAAGAGTTCGATCTTTAGCTGACGGTAGGATACTATTCCAAGTATCGTCAGCCCGAGAAAAATCATCGAGATCAGAACCTTCCGTGTTACGATTATCCTCATCTGGTTTTCTCCTTAGCTAATTGGTGCATTGGAATATTTTTTCCCTGAAGTCAGTCGGTCGAGGACATCATAAAAGCAAGGAATCACAATCAGGGTAAGGAGAGTACTGGTTACCAAACCGCCGATCACGGCAAGAGCCATCGGGGCTCTAAGCGAAACACTTTGTCCAAACCCGATCGTCATCGGCAATAGTCCCAAAATAGTAGTCAGGCTGGTCATCAGGATCGGTCTGATCCTTTGGTACCCTGCCTGTAAAATAGCATCATGCCTGCTCAATCCCTGCATTCTCAGTTGATTAATAGCATTGACCAGGATTATGGCATTATTTACCGCAATTCCCGCAAGCATTATTATTCCGATGTAAGCCATCATATTAAAAGGCATCCCAAGGAAGTAGAATAGAAGCACGGTTCCAACTCCGGCCAGCGGGATGGTGAGCATGATGGTGAATGGATGTACCAGAGATTCAAACTGTGAGGCGAGCACCATGTAAACCAGAACCAGTGACAGAAGTAATGCAAAACCGAGGTTCTTCATCGACTCCTTGCGCTTAAGTTCTTCTCCGGCCTGCCGGATAGTGTACCCGGGAGGCAAAACAACCTTTTTAAGATTCAAATCAAGGTCCCTGATTACCTGATCAACCGGTTTTCCCTTTTTCAGCTGTGCGGAAATCTGACCGACCCGGTTCTGGTTAGTACGCAGGATTTCCTTGGGAGCTGTGACTTCACGGACATTGGCAACATCACCGAGCCTGATGGTATTGGTTCCTACTTTCAGTGCGATATCCTGCAACTGACTAACATCCACATCCGGCAATTTCAGGCGGATCTCCGTCATCTCACCTTTGTAATCAAACTTACCGGCTGAAGTACCGGTCAATAATTGAGTAACCTGACTCGTTATCAGGTCGATGGTTATGTTATACATTCCGGCACGGTAACGGTCGATAACCAGTTCCACTTCCGGTGCACCGGGCTGTATCGACGATTCGATATTAAATATATCGGCATTCCCCTGCATGATTGTTTCCACTTCACCGGTCAATCGTTCAATCTGGTCGAAGTCCTTACCAACGACTTCAACCAATACCGGGGCCTCATCGGTTCCGAGTGTAGCCTGAAGGGCCGTTTCATCCTGAACGAAGCTGAATTCTATCTCTGGCATTGAAGAGAAAAGCTTGCCCAGATCAGCCAATAAAACATCACTGCTCCGATGTGCCTTATCTGTGAGGGAAATCTTTATAGATGCGGTATTTTCATTTTCAAATATGGATTTATCGGTGGAGGAACTAGCCGATGGTCCAACCCTGGTATACAGGTTTTTAAGATCATTCCCCAACAATTCACGGATCATCTGTTCAAGCGTTTTTACTGCCTGGTCCGTACGAACCAACTGGGTACCCTCGGGCAACCTTACCTCAACGGTAAATTCCCTGGCTTCGGTTCTCGGCATGAATTCACTGCCGATCGGTTTGATCAGCATGGCTGCCACACCCATAAGAATAAGTGAACAGACAATGATCAACCATTTGAAGCGCAGAAATTTATCCAAAACAGCCGGATACCATTTAAAGCCGATAGCTTTTACCTGCTTGGCTGCACTAACCGGCTTGATAAACCGGGCAAATAACATCGGGATAACCAGAATGGCTACTACCAATGAGCAGACCAATGAAAAGGCAACTGTCCAGGCCTGATCCTTAAACAATTCACCGGATGCTCCATGCAGATAAACGATCGGAAGAAATACCACGATAGTGGTTAAAGTAGAAGCGGTAATGGCCCCGCCAACCTGCGAAGTTCCGGTTATCGCCGCCTCTTTGATGGTCATACCCCGCTCCATGTTCCTGAAGATATTCTCAAGAACTACAATGGCATTATCCACAAGCATTCCTGCCCCAAGTGCAAGTCCTCCAAGGGTCATTATATTTATAGTCAATCCGTTAAAATACATCAGATTGAAGGTCGCGATGATGGAAATAGGAATGGCAACGCTGGCAATCAGGGTTGTACCGATCCTGCGAAGGAAAACGAACAGGATAAAGACAGCCAGAATAATCCCAAGTAAAGCAGTGGATTCCACTTCACTAATTGCGGTTGATATAAAGGTCCCCTGATCCTGAATAATATCGAAGGTATATCCCGGAAGTGATTTCTGGAGTTTTACAAACTCTTCTTTGAGTTGTTCAACTGCTTTTACCGTATTAAAACTGGGCTCTTTAAAAATTGCCAGGCCGATCGCGCGTTCTCCGTTTATCCTGACAATATTATCTGGCTCTTTATTTTTGAACTCAACTTTTGCGACGTCTTTCAGGAAAACCGGAACCCGGGTTCCGGTAGCCGATGTAGTGGTTGTTCCCGTTGTGGTGGCAGTTGCCTGTTTGAATCCAACGATAAGCCCTGAGATATCGTTTAGATTTTCAAAAACGCTTACTCCTTTAATTACATACTGCGTACCCATCTCAACGATGGATCCCCCCGAAACATTCCGGTTATAATTGGTAATCTGAGAAGTAATCTCAGCGGTTGTAATACCAAATGCATTAAGCAGATAAGGGTTCGTGCTGATCAGAACTTCTTTCCGCTCCTGGCCTTCCATCTGAACATCGGCAACACCCTCAAGCCGGACCAGCTCATTGCGCAGGTAGTTTTCACCAATCTGCCGGAGTTCATCCATATCGACCATGGTTTCATGGCGCATGGCCACAAGCATAACCGGTGATTGGTTAGGATCATGCTGGGTTATCGTAAGTGATGTGATATCACTATTCTGGGAATAAGTACCAAGAGCTTTCTGGAGTTCCAGAAAGGCATCGTCCATATCCTTGTTCCAGGCATATTCAACTGTGATCTGGGCTATACCAACACGGGTCACAGAAGTAACTCCCATTACCTGGCTTTGCCTGATACAAACAGATTCGATCGGATCCACAAACAATTTCTCGACCTCTTCAGGAGGACGCTCACCCGCCTTGATCTCCACATAGATCCTCGGATTGTTCAGCTTCGGAAACAGATCGGTACCCAATTTACCAAAGGAAATGTATCCCAGCAGAACTACTGCCAGGATAAACATGGTAACTGTGACCGGGTATCTGACTGAAAACTCGGTAATCTTTCTCATGATAATTAGGATATGCCCGGCTAACGGACGATTTTAACTTTTGACCGGTTGCCGAGGGTTTCAAAACCTTCGATCACAACCCGCTCATTCATCTGCAAACCTTTGATAATCTCAACCGAGTCAGGATTCTCCAGACCAGTCGTTATTACCCTTTCCATTGCAGTATTCTGATCGATAATGAAAACGGTTTTTCCACGCTGGCGTGAAACGATAATACTTTTTGGAATTACGATGGTGCTGTCTTTTTTCTGGGTAATAATTTCTGCCTTGATATAACTTCCCGGCCGCAATTTCAAATCATCGTTCATGATGGTCAGGGAACCTTTGAAATTTCGGGTATCCGGACTGATAGCAGGAGAAAGCTGGCTGATCATACCATACAATGTGTCATCAGGCAAGGCATAATTAAGTATCCTTACCTTCTGGTTTACAGTTATATGTTTCAGGTCCTTCTCAGGCAGCTGGAATTCCATGTACAATTTCCTATAATCCATTATCTTAACCAGGGATTGCCCGGTAGTCAGTTTATTACCGGATGTGTAAAATGGCAGGTCGACGATCACACCGTCGAATGGGGCCTTTACCAACATCTTAGCCATCTGCAATTCGGCAGCAGTATAGGTATACCTGGCATTTATAAGCGTTGATTCAGATGTTTTAAGTTCGCGAAGTGTAGCACCCCCTTTATCATACAGAGATTTTTGTTTTTCAAACTCATTCTCGGATACATTAAGGTTCAGCTTTTTTGAATCGATCTGAATACCATTCACGTATTCTGCATCTTCAAACTTAATAATTGCATCGCCGGTTGAAACCCTGTCGCCCAGCGACCAGGGCCGTCCGGTGCGAGGATTGTTCTGCAACATATATTTCCCGGACATCTCGGATTTTAACTCAACCTCTCGGGTAGGATAAACGGTTCCGTTAGTCTCAATAAATTCTTCAATTGAAGAGGGCCGGATGTCGAGCACAGACACTGGTACGGCGACTTCAGTTTCAACATCCGTTTGCTGGTTCTTGCAACCGTTAACCGCTAGTATCGCTAATCCGGAAAACAGGAAGGTAATCAGGGAGTTTCGGTGGGATTTCATATCAGTTTAGTTTTTTTTGAATTCGGTTGGTACAATGGATTGTTTGGTTTCCCAATCATATAAGGTTTGAATTTTCATATTAAGAATCTCGAGCTTATAATTGATCTGAGCATTAATCAGATCAAGTTTTTTGGAAGAAAGCTGATTCTGGAACAGGTTGAGGTCCATACCGGTTAAATCACCGTTTATATAACGTTCCTTGTTGATATCGTATGTAAGCTGTGCATTACGCACGTTTTGCCCGGCAATGGTAATCTGGTTCAACAGGTTTTGCAGATTCCGGTAGGTTTGTCTGACAGTCTGGATAATCGCATTTCGTTGATCATCGAAGTTTACCTGCTGAGTTTCAATACCGGTTTGTGAAGCTTTGATCCTTGCTTTGCGTTCGCCCCAGTCGAAGATAGGAATTTGCAAACTCAAAGCAATTTGCTCATTATCAGTAGGAGCTGCAAAAATATGACCAAAATTCTCATTATCCCCAAGAAGGCCTACCGAAAGGGAGAGGTTTCCGGCAAATTCATTGAAAGCCATGGTTTGAGTCAGACTGGATTTTGCATTTTCAATACTGATCTGTCGCTGCCTCAATTCCATACGGTTTTCCAGTGCGAATTTGATGGCCTGATCAATATCAACCGGTACTGAATCAACAACCGGATCAGCAAGCACATTCACTTCGTTGAATATATCCATACCGATCAGCATCTTGAAATTATCCTTAGCATTATCCAGCGAAACCTTTGTATTTTCCCAGGATGATTTACTGGAGGCCAGGTTCAATTCAGCCTGGTAAAGCTCTTCGAGTCTTACCAACTCTCCTTCGACCTTATTCTTTATAATCTCATAATTGGTTTTCTGATTATTATATTCCTCCAGCGTGATCTGTAGTCTCATCTGCTGGTTGTAAACGGCATAAAACTGCTGAGTAACTGATCGTTCCAACTGGAGCATCTGGATGTTATAACTGAGTTGGGAATTCTCAAACGACAATTGCAATGAATTCAATTCCAGCTTCATACGATTATAAGTAAACAGAGGCTGGTCAAACTGCAATCTGACATTATTATTGAATTTCGATGTGGTATTATCGTACTTCTCAATACTGCTCTGCTGCCAAAATAATGTATTCGTTAAAGAGACAGTTCCATCGGTCCATGGGAGTCTCTGGGAAATATTAAAATTACCCGAACTTTTCAAATTCTTGGTAGTATAAAACTCATTGTCAAGAGCATAGAAAACCCGGTCATTACTATAGCTGACCGGATTTAAATTGACCCTGAAATTTGCTTTATACGAAGCTTCCGTAGCCATTAGCAATTGCTGTGTTTGTACCAGGTTTAATTGCACCATTTTGATATCCGGACTATTTTTGGATGCGATCAGCAACGCATCCTGCAACTTAACCAGTTGCTGCGCCCATAAAGAACCTGAAAATGCCAGGCCAAATAAAAGGGCTAATAATACTGACTTCTTATTCATAATTATTAAGGTTGTTTCTTTAATGGACGCATATATTGCGTCCCTACAATATTTGGACGCATATATTGCGTCCCTACAATATTTGGACGCATATATGCCTCCCTACGGTTATTATTATTGTTGTTTCACCCATTTTACGGCGTCTGCAACAACAGTACGGCCGGTATTTTTATCGTTCATCGTTACTTTTGCGGTATCTGCGGCAAAATAAAATGATCCCAGACGGTTCCATCCGGTTTCGGCAGTTTTAAGGGGTACTGTTATATCCTCCTTGCCTTCCGAATGAAAAACGGTAAAATGGTATTCATCGGAAATCTCAGGCATTCCGCCCTGACCACCACCCTGGGGGCGCTGGCCGGGTCCTCCACCCATCCTCATTCCCATTCGGGCAATATTCGGGTTTACGTAGGTATAAACATCATAAAATCCAGGCTTCTGTATTAAGGTCCGCCATTCTACAGAAAGATCCCCTTCCCCTGATTTAATATATACGGCAGATCTTACAAAATCGCCATAGAATCCTGATTGAATAATCGGGGTCCAGTAGATCGGGGGCCGCCAGGTACGCATGCTTTCATAGGGCACATCAGGATTTTTCTTGTTAATCTTTAACCATTTAACCATTCGGCTAACCGTTACCTCACCGATTGAAGAAAACCCGGCATCCTCATTATCCACAACAATCTCACCTGGTTCGCTCATGGTTAATATCAGCGGTATCGACTTTTGGCCTTCAATGGGTTCAAAACCCTTAACCTGTTCAAGTTTCGGAAACGGATAGCTTATATTATTCGGCAGATTGGTGGATATCATGGTATTGACTGACATGGCCCGGGGCTGCTCATCCAGCACATAACCCACCTGTAATGCCTGGCCTGCAGGAACAACCAGGAATTTGTCGGTAGCAGCATTTCTCCCTGCCAGGGCGAAACTAGCCCCACCTCTCATTCCGGCGCCACCTCCGCCACCGCGGCCTCCACCCATGCCACCCCGGCCACCGGCACGGAGGGTAATCTGCAAAAGACCGCTCTCCCTGGATGGATTGGAAACATCAAACAGCAACTGATAACGGGTACGATCATCCTGCTGAATCTCAACAACACGGACATGTCCAATGAGATAACCCGGCAACTGATCATTCACATACCATTTGGCAGCGAGGGAATCAGCATTAAATCCGAATTTATCATTAAAATCACTAGCAAATTTTTCAAAATCAATGGTCTGATAGAGGGTTTTAGAGATCTCGTCAAGAATGAATGGCATAAAATCAACAGAACCGGCTACTGCTTCAAGGTAGGTAAAGAAGTATTTCCCTTTTGAATCGATAACCTGCCTGAGTGCAAGATTATCCATCTCGGTACTCAGAAGCTTTTTAAAAGATTTTTTCTGCAGCTCCATATTTGCCTGTTCTACAGGGCTTAATCCGCTTGTTCCCATTCCAAATCCATACATCTGTGGATCACCGGTATTACTCAGATAGGCCTCGATGGCTGTATTCAGTATAGGATACTGGTTGGATCTGAGGTGATTGACAAAAGTGAAAAAATTTGGGAAAAGTGAGAATTTCTTATCTGTATCAAAGATAGTTGTCTGCGTGTTTATATTAAACCCTATACGATTATCGGAGGTACCCGGCATAAAATTATCGGTAATAAAATTCCGGAGAACGCGCAGCTGAAACTCTTTTTCAGTCAGCGACTCCTCATTTGCCTTGCTCCTCTTTATAGACTGCCTTAATTCCTGCCCGAAACCTGACCGGGTTAACATGCTTCCCATTTCAGGGAGAAGAATCATTTCAGGCTGTAGAAAGTCACGATGTTTTACCCATAATCTTGAGTAGGCATAAAACTGAACGGGAACTTCAATCAGACGCAACCGCGGGTAAGCATATTTTAATCCAAGCCTGCGTTCGAGATCCTGTTTCATATCACCCACAAACTTGGGCAGGGTATCAGAGATCGAATCGAGTACAGCACTGAAATAATCATGATTTTTAATCACATTCAACTCGAAATCAACTCCGCCGGCGGTTAAAGTCATGGGTTTATAAGGACCGATGATGAGAGTCATTCCTGGCAGCGGGTTTTCCGGAGTGAAAACCCAGCTATTTCCTGAATTCTCAATTTTACCCTGCATAACCGGCTGTAGTCCGTTTTTAGTTTCTACCGTGGCCGTAAACTTTGTGAAGTTCCAGGTTGGCAGGATGGAAATAGTAGATCCATGAAGGACACCCGGCCGGGGATACCAGGCAGACTCAGGTGTGAGTAATACATATTCCGGTTCTAAAATCGCAAAACGTTTACGAATTGAAATCAGGAAATCCGGCCCCCATTTTTCGGCAGCCTGTTCTTCTTTAATATCCAGATTGCAAACACGCTCATCAATAGATCCCTTATAAACAAACTCAGCCTGGATGCTTTGCCCCGCAGCGAGTTCACCGGGTAAGGTCACAAATATCAGGTGATCCTTCCTTTCAAAAGTTGTTTTCGCGCCGCTTATCATCAGTTCCTCCAGAGTCAATCCGGGGTTCAGTGAGAAAACAGTTTTAGAAATGCTCTCATGGGTTTGGTTGCTGAGTGTCATTTTTGCAGTAACACTTATCGTTCGCCCATGGTGTTTGATTAACAGGTCGCATGCGTCGAGATTTAATGCAGGTGTCTTATAATTTTTATCATCCAAAGCAATCATGGCCGTTCTGAACCGCAAATCCCGGGCTGTGCTGCCCGAATATGCTATAATTCCGCTAACACCGGCTACCGCAAGAATGACCGTCATAACCCAGGATGCCGTGGTATGGAGTTTGGATTGAGGCAATCTTTTCATCAGCAAGATACTTCCGGAAATAAAGGAAAGGCCCAGCAGGAAATAAATTCCCCTCTGTATCAGCAGTTTTCCCTCAAATCCAAAACCGATCATATCCGAGTGAACCATTGGCAATCGGAAACCCATGAAATCAAAAATGAAGTCGAACTTATCCTTACCAAAAAACATTACCATTCCGGTATATCCAAGAAGGACTACCAATGCAATAGCCTGATTTTTTAAAATGGACATCACCATAAAGGAGAGACCCAGTATGAATATCAGTGAAGGCAGACTGATTATCAGCGGATAATAGAGATAGGCCATCCAGTTGACTGTCAGGTCGCCCATCACCAGGTTAATAACAAGGGCCAGGATGAGCACCAGAATATTCAATACCATGAATACCGTAAGAATTCCGGTGGTTTTTCCCCAAACGTAAGCCCAGTTGGTCATTGAACGGGTAAAGATGACTTCTGAAGTATCCAGCTTTTTATCTCTTTTCAGGAAATCCAGTGCCAGAAACATGGCAATAAATGCCTGGGTCAGACTCAGTATGAGGATATTGAAATAGGGAATATTGGCCGCAATACCTTTAACTGCCCAGTTACCGCCGTTATCATTGAGAATATTGATGTTTATTCCAAAAAGGACCAGCAGGATCAAACCGCTGAATATTCTGAAGAACCAGCTTCTGAAAAGGATCAGCATTTCAAACCAGGCAATCGTTCCGATAGTTCTAATAGTTTTCATAATCAATACTTTTCTTGCGGTTCATTTAATACCAGTTCCATAAAATAGACATAAGCATGTTCCAGGTTTGGTTCGACCGGAACTGAAGGATAATTACCAGTATGCTCTGCTACAACCTGAATATCCCAACCGTTGATGGACGGAATGGTGGAAATCACATTATACTTCTCCTTAACATCTTCAAACTCCCGGTTTGAAACAGACATCTGGAAAACATGTCCGCGTGCCTGGGCCACCAGGTTATCCGGTGGGCCCTCAAAAACCAGTTTGCCCTTTTCGAGTAAAGCCATGCTGCGACAGGTGCTGGAGATATCCCCGACGATGTGGGTTGAAAGAATAATGATCATCTCTTTTTCGGTCATTTTTGAAAGAAGGTTCCTGAACCTGATTCGTTCATCCGGATCCAGACCGGTTGTCGGCTCATCCACGATTACGATTTTCGGATCTCCGATCAGTGCCTGGGCTATCCCGAGGCGTCGTTTCATACCACCCGAAAGCTTACCGGCGCTACGGTCGCGCGCTTCAAACAGGCCAACCTGCTCAAGCATTCGCTCCACCTCTTTGTTCCGGGTGGAACGATCCTTTAATCCAGCCAGCCGGGCAGAATAATCGAGAAACTCCCAGGTGCGGTATTTGGCAAAAAACCGGAAATCCTGAGGCAGATACCCCAAGAGTGTCCGGACCTGCTTACGATTCTTCTGCAAATCCATTCCATTAACCAGGACTTTCCCGGAGCTGGGTTTCATAAGGGTAACGAGTATCCGCATAAGCGTTGATTTACCGGCTCCGTTAGGTCCTAATAATCCGAACATACCATCACCGATCACGAGGTTAATGTCCGAAAGGGCCTTGTTGCCTCCCTTGTAAATCTTGTTCAGGTTTTCAATTCTGATTTCCACGGTTGAGTTTAAGATTTAGCATTTGGATAAAGATAAACGGTTTAGGTTTAAACCCGGGGGTTGTTAAAAGATGTTAAATGAAAAACCGCAATGGGTAGGCCA
>JBBAAF010000079.1:0-17773 GCA_041658425.1 Bacteroidales bacterium
CGATAAACGGGCGGAGACTGGTTTTTTTGAGCGTTTTTCCCAGTACGCAAAGGCCCTGCGTATTTGCCTTGACTCGCATTTGGCAGATGCTCTTCTCCCCTTCTCCCGCGAGTGTGCGAGCGCGGGAGAGGGGGCCGGTGGGTGAGGTGGATCAGGGCACTAAGGGCAAAATTGTTAAGTGTATAACCTCGAGCCTTGAGTTTTACTCCACCGGCACGGCAAACCCCAACCACCTGCTGAGCGTGTCGTAGATCTTCTGCTTTTCTTCGGCCGAGAATGCCCGGATAGAGCTGCCATGGTGGCTGCCTTTGAGGATCATCACCAGGGCATCGGCTGGGCCGGTGATTTTGGTTACGCCGGTTGCGGTCCAGGTGTCGAGCTCACCATAAATATAAAGGATATGATCGCCCCTGTTCTGGACAAAATCATGCAGGAAAGGCAAGGTTTTGGGGTTGAATGTGGTATCCAGACCACATGGAGTCAGGGTAAAATCATAGGTGATGTAGGTATTGTCCTTCATATACTTTTTGAATGGCTTCACATCATACCCGTAATAGCCCATCTCGGTCATTGCCTGATAATAGTGCGGCAGAAACTGCTTCAAACCGGTATCACTGAACCACATCAGGTCGGTTACCGGCATCAGCATATCAAATAACTGTTTGGCTGTACCTTCCTTGCCCGGGAGATCCATCGGCTTTTTCGCGCCATACTGCCAAAGGGCAAACGGAAACTCCAGAACGTTCAGATCATAGGCCCGGTCGATACCCATCGGGAAGGTCCAGTTCTTCCTGGTGCAGTACTCCTCCACCATCGGCATGATCTCCTTCTTCTTTTCAAACAGGGCGATCTGGAAGTCGTACACTTTCTGCCGCTCTTCCGCGGTACCCACATTAGCCAGAAAATCAAAGATCCTTGGGTCCACCTTGGCCGTATTCAGAGGGGCCACATACGGAATGGCTACATCGATGTCATCCGGATAAAAAGCTTTGAACATCATGGCCGTTTGCCCGTCCTTGCTGACCCCGGTAGATACCCATTTACCCGGATATAACTTTTTGAATAACTGAACAATAGCATGATGATCCGAGGCCGACTGCCAAGCCGTGAGGCATTTCCAGTCGATCGGATCCGGTGCTGATTGGCCGAAATAGCGGTGTTCAACGTGGATCAGATTGGCTTTCAGCAGCTGGGCCGGCTCGGCACCGCCCAGTCCACGTGCATCATATCCTGATGTGCTCAGTACCATCGGCTTATCAAATCCGGCATGGCCAATAAACATCCGCTGGGTGAACTTCGGTCCGTCGGGATTATTATGATCCACCGGCTGGATGAATTTTATCTCATACGCTTCGGAATATTGCTGTCCGTGACGCGTGGGGCCAACCACTTCAATTCCCGGGAGATTCTTCAGCGCTTTTAACAATACTGAATCCTGGGCAACAAGATTTCCTGCCAGAACAATAAACAGGACCAACAATTTGACTGAAAGCTTTTTCATATCGGTCGGATATTAATTTTCACTACTTTTAACAATGGGCGAAAAGATACAATTAATCTCATAACCCAAACCAGCCGGACAACAGGTCCCCGCCTGATCGTTAATTAAGTAAATACAATGAAACCAATCACAACAACCACAACAATCACAACTTTTCTGACAATTTTGTTGCTCCTGCTAACCTCCTGCCAGACCAGCAAAAAGCCACAAACCGACCTGATCACCATTGACATCATCCCTGCTTTGAACAACTTTAAGGAGTTCCGGCTGAGTGAATTGGTAGATTCCATCGAATATGTAAAACTCGAAACAAAACCGGAGTGCCTTATCTCCAGCGCTTCGAGAGTCATCGGGAAAAAATACATCCTATTGCTGAATGGCCAGCCTCCGCAAGTATTGCTATTCGACAGGAGTGGTAAGTTCCTCAGGCTGATCGGAAAGATTGGCAAAGGTCCGGGGGAATATACTTTCCCGCTTAGAATTGATATTAGCCCGGATGAAGATAGGATCATCGTTTTTGACTTTGTGCAAAAACTGTTCCTTGAGTATTCCATGGATGGAAGTTTTATTTCTTCCTACAAGGCTCCTTTTGGCATGGAAGAAGGGCCCTATTACCTTGATCAACATTATATTGTATTCATGCAATCACCCCTTTCTGACAGTTTGCATTATCCACGTGTGATTGCCATGAATCTCGAAACCGGCGAGCAAAAGGCACTCTATTTCTTCAATTACAAGCGAAATCCAAACCAGGGGTCAGGTGTTTATCTTAAAAATGACTTCTATCGTACTGATGAAGGAATTGTTTTTAAAGATGCACTTTGCGATACGATTTATCGACTGTTACCCGATTTTTCGGTCAAACCGATTTACAGTTTAAATTCATTTACCAACAAGGCGATTTATTATAGCATGACGGAACAGGTAATCGATGCTGTTAGCCGCGTTGCTCTGGCCTGTTTCACTCCGCAATTCCTTTTTCTTCTCGGTAATGACAAAGAACGATTTCATTTAGTGTATAATTCCGCCACGAAAGAAACCTTCCGCCTGCCGGAGATCAAAGAGTGCCGGGGCGATAATGATTATTCATACGGTATCGTGAACGATCTCGATGGTACGGGCCCATTCTGGTTTTGGAATGGAAATATCCGTAATAGCATAACCTCCAATCAGTTCCAGATAGTCGATCTGAAGGAACTAATAAAAACCGATTGCTTCACAAAGGCTGATCTCAAAACCAACCAGTACCGCGATCAGTTGAAGAAGTTGGTGGAAGAGAGTTCGGAAAATGATAATCCGATCATACGGATCATGCATCTTCGTAAGCTCCAAACAATAAAAAACAAATAACAAATAAACGCCAAGCTCCTGAGCTCGCAAGCTCACGGGAGAGGGGGCGCTCTGGCCAGACAACCGACAACCGGCAACTGACAACCATCTTTTCCATTTGGTTAATTGGAAACCAACCTGTACCTTTAATACCCTATTGATTTTAAGACAGCTAACCTAATTTGAGCAACCATGAGACGACAATTTTTCTTATCAGTTTTTATAGTCACCGGCCTCATGCTGGGAGTAACTGGATTTTCTCAAACCAATGACTATCCTGGCTGGAGGTGCGCAAACCGCGATGGGAAAGTCACGGGTTTTAAGACTCCTGCCACCTGGCCCAAAACATTAACTAAAGTGTGGGAAGCCACTGTCGGAGAGGGTGATGCATCTCCTGTGCTCGTAAAAAACAAATTCTATCTGCTTGTAAAACAGGACTCCACCGAGGTGCTAATCTGTCTTGATGCTAAAAATGGCAATCAATTATGGAAGACGGCCATTAATCCGGCTCCCGAGATTACCGGTCCGGCCCGGACTCATCCCGGACCTCGCAGCACGCCTAATGTTTCCGACGGAAAAGTCTTTACCCTGGGTGCCGGAGGAATTGTTGCCTGCCACGATGCCGCATCGGGCAAGCTCATCTGGAAAAATGAGTCTTATACCTCCGAAGTTCCACAGTTTTTTACCGGTTCTTCGCCTCTGGTTACCGATAAAATGTGCATCGTTCCGCTGGGTGGGCATGATCATGGGCTGATTGTGGCATTTGACGTGAACTCGGGTATGGATATCTGGAAACTGGAGGGTGAACCCTGCACCTATTCGTCGCCCCTCCTGATGACGATAGATAAAAAGATCATTGTAAATCAATCTGAAACAGATCTTTTGGGTTTGTCGATGGACGGCAAACTGTTATGGAAAATCCCGACACCAGGCCAGAGAATGTTCTACAATTCCTCCACGCCGGTGATCGACGGACAAAATATCGTTATTGCCGGTCAGGGTACCGGAACCAAACTGTACAAGCTGAAAAAAGAGGGTGAAAGCTACACGTTTAATGAAGTATGGAACAATCCGAAGCTGGGTGTTTCCTTTAATACTCCGGTTTTAAAGGATGGTTTTCTATACGCTAATGATTCCCGTTTCGGATATCTGTATTGCCTGAATGCCAAAACCGGTGAAACCGCCTGGGCCGATACCGTCAAGCTGAACCGTTTTGGATCCATGCTCGATCTTGGAAAAGCCATGCTTTCCCTCACTGCCAATGCACAGTTAATCATTTTTAAGCCAACCGCCAGTGCCTATAAAGAACTCGGCAAATACAAAGTCTCGGAAACAGAGATTTACGCGCATCCTTTGGTGGCTGATAATAAGATCTATATAAAAGATAAGGATAAGCTGACTTGCTGGACGGTGGAATAATCTGCTGATGAGAATCGGAGCTGGTGGATATGCAGAAACGTATCCAAACATTTACCGCCGAATCTCAAAGTGATTATCAAAAACGTCAGCAGGAACTATTTCAACCGGTTTTGCAAAAAGCGCAAAAAGCCATTCAGGAGGTCGGCAAGGAGAATGGATTACTTTATATCCTTGATTCAGCCCAGGGCTTGTTACTATATCTGCCCGAAGATGAATCGTTTAACATCCTTCCGTTGGTGAAAAAGAAATTGGGGATCAAAACAGTGTAAAGTTCTGTCAGGTATTTAGAAAGTGGGATGATTTTATCAGGGTAATTAAAACGGCTCAGGAAGAAGAATTAGCTTTGGTGGTTATGTCAATCAACCATTAGCGATCGTTATGTCAAAATTTCTGAGGCTCCCGATTCTGACAGCTTTTGCCTGCCTGATCTCCTGCAATCCCAAGACAGATAATGGCCCGCAGACCCTCAGGATAACCGAAGCCGATTTAATTAATATCCCCCTGGAACAGGTCCTCTCCGGATCCGACTATATACCACTCGTGTTTACCCCGGAATCGGCCCTTGCCGAATCTGCTATGTTTCTGAACTGGACCTCCGGGTTTTATCTGATGGATCAAAACAAAAAGAAATTGGTTTACCAGTTCGACAAAGAGGGCCGGTTTGTCCGGACCATCGGTAATACCGGGAAAGGACCAGGTGAATACACCTATTTATCTGATGCCCTGATCACAAAAAATGGTCTGGAAATTTTAACTGTCAGCCCCCATACCAAGGTTTACAAATATGACCCGGACGGCCGGTTTATCCGCACCGACCGGATGCTTGACCGGTACAGCAATTCATTCGCTAAGAATCCCGAAAATGGGAATTACTATTTCTACAGCGGCGGTTATCAACATCTCATCCAACAGGTTGATGACAAAAGCCTTCAACCCGTTGATTCCTTTTTGTTTAGAAACACAAAATTGGTGACCCCCGGAGTTCAAACTTTCAGTTCAACCACGATGGGCAGTGTCCTTTTTTACCAAACATTCGATGACCGGATTTTCGGTCTCGATCGGAATACTATCCAGATCAGGTACAGATTTGATGTTGGCCGTTGGACGCCAAAATACGAGGAACTGGACCAACAGGGCCAGATGAAAATTGCTAAAGAAGGTGAGCTCTGGTTTATCTATAAAGCCCTGGAGAACTCCAAATGGCTCTACCTTTTAATCAGTAAACAGGTCAACAGTGATGACACCCAATCGCAGTTTTATTCACTTCTATACGAAAAAAAACGGACAAGCTTTACCGTCTGCCGGACAGTCCTGAACCCGGACCTCTGTTCCATCCAGCTTTCGGATTGGATGAGAACAATGTGCTTTACACGGCGGTCCAACCGATAAATATCTATGAATCGGACCAATGGAAATCTGAATTCAAGAAACGGGGCATTCCATTAAACCCGGATGGGAATTTTATTGTGGTAAAGATGCAGCTAGGGAAAATCGTACGATGAGTGACGCTATTTTATCAAATCTTCAAGAATCTTTTCGGCGCACGCTTTCTTACCAGCAACCCGGCGTCCTGCAGCTTTCTTCCCAAAAGATCATCCTTTTGATCAGCCGATCGTCTGCACCGCCCGATCAATCCTGGCAATCACCTCGGCCGGTCCCAATAGCGCCATGATATCAAACACCCCCGGTCCCACCGATGAGCCCACGAGGCACAAACGCAGGATGTTCATCACGTTACCCATGTTCAGGTTGTGGGAGGTTATGTGGCCTTTGATGAGGGTTTCGTACTCTGCTGCTAAAAGGTTCCCGCCTTCGCGGGAATGACAAGAGCACTTGTCACCCCGGCGAAGGCCGGGGCCCGCCTTCGCGGGAATGACAGGGGGGCTTAGAGGCAACAGAAGAGCAGATATATCTTTAAGGATGGAAGGTATTTCGGGGGTCCAGCGTTTCTTTATGGTAGTCTCATCGTATGTGGTTGGCGCCTCAAAGAAAAACCATGCCTGACTCCAGATATCTTTCACAAACTCAGCCCGCTCCTTAACCAATGAAATGATCTTAACCACCCTCTCCCACTCAAAACCTGTTACGGCAGTGACGCTGTCATTCCCGCGAAAGCGGGAACCTTTAGCCTTAGTACCGCTCTCATTAACGGCAAGGCGGGCCCCGGCCTCCGCTTGGGTGACAAGTGCCCCTGTCATTCCCGCGAAGGCGGGAACCTTGTGATTTTTAATGAACTCCTCCGCGATTTCCTCATCACTTTTCAGCAGCATATATTGATGATTGAACCACTTTGCCTTTTCGGGATCGAACCGGGAGCCGGATTTGCCAACGCGTTCCAGACTGAAGGCCTGGATCAGTTCATCCATGGAGTAGATCTCCTTGTCGGTGCCGTCGTTCCAGCCCAGGAGGGCCAGGATATTGACGAAGGCATCGTTGAAATAGCCAGCTTCACGATAGCCGCTGTATATTTCGTTGGTTTCCTGGTTGTTCCAGTTGATCGGGAACACCGGGAAGCCGAGCTTGTCGCCATCGCGCTTGCTCAACTTTCCGTTGCCGCTCGGTTTCAGAATCAGCGGCAGATGCGCGAATTGAGGCATGGTATCGGTCCAGCCAAATGCCTTATACAGCATCACATGCAGCGGCAGCGACGGTAGCCACTCCTCACCCCGGATCACGTGCGAGATCTCCATCAGGTGATCATCCACCACATTGGCCAGGTGATACGTAGGCATCCCGTCGGATTTAAATAAAACCTTATCGTCAATGGTAGACGTGTTTACACGAACCTCTCCCCTGATAATATCCTGCATCACAATCTCATGATTCTCCGGCATCCTGAACCGGACGACATAATTTACTCCGGAATTGAGCAATCGGTTAACCTCATCTGCCGGTAACGTCAGGGAATTTCTGAGGGATGTCCGGGTTTGGGTATCGTATGAAAAGGTCTCCTTGCGACTCTCGTAATCTTTCCGGATGGCATCCAGATCCTCGGCTGAATCGAATGAATAATAGGCCCAGCCGTTCTCCAGCAGTTGATCAGCATATTGCTTATAGATCTCTTTCCGGTCGGATTGCCGGTAAGGTTCGGATTTTCCACCCTCCCGGATCCCCTCATCGATCTGAATCCCGCACCATTCAAGCGATTCCATAATATACTCCTCGGCACCCGGTACGAACCGGCCCTGATCGGTATCCTCGATCCGCAGGATCATGGTTCCCTGATGTTTACGCGCAAAAAGATAATTGAACAAAGCTGTACGAACCCCGCCCATGTGGAGGGGGCCGGTGGGGGAAGGAGCGAAGCGCACGCGGACCATAATACTTTTTATTAGTTCGCTGTAAAAGTAGGGATTTTTAGGGCAGGAGCTCAATTCAGACTGCTTACTTACGGATTGCCTCAAACAGGTGATCAGATCCGGAACTTCGGCCGGAGCCAACTATTCAGAGGCACAATCGGCCAACTCCATGAGGGATTTTCATAATAAAATCCGAATAGCTCTAAAGGAAATGAAAGAAACGAACTATTGGTTAGGATTCCTTTTACACATGAAACCGAACAATCAGAGGATTATCAATCTTGATAAGGAGTCTGTAGAATTAATGAAAATCCTGGACACCATTTCAAAAAAGACTGATCCCAATCGCATCCCAAAATCCAAAACTTAGGACCTGATTTCAGATCTAAACCACTTAATATTTTAAAACTTTACTTCCTGCCTTCCTGCCCTTTTGCCCTCTTGCCTTACACTCTAAGGAATATCTTCTTCCTATACAGAAACAGCAAAAACACCCACTCTGCTGCCAAAAATCCGATCCAGAAAATCACATTTCCCCAGTCTTCACCGGAAATCCGCGAGAGTCCGCCAAAGAAAAATTTGCTGATTTTGCCGAAATCGATGATCTGCGCACCAATATAGATCGTGATGGAGTTCATGCCGATAACGGTAAAGAAGAAGGACCAGCGCTTGAAACGCCAGATGTCGATAACCATGTAAAACAGGGAGAGCAGCAGCAGGCTGATCCCGCCGGCGAGGAGGTTGAAGGTGGTGGTCCAGGCAGCTTTGATCACCGGATAAACCGGTTTTAACAGTAAAGCCAGTATAATAAACGCAACCCCTGTGCAACTTAATATCAGTAATTTACGGTACTCCGACCACACTTTGCCGCGTAACACTTCCCCTGCCAATGCACCCATCAGGGTAATTCCGGTGGCCGAAACTATGCAAAGAAGACCTTCGGGGTCAAAGATTGTTCCATGCAACCTGCCCGGTAAAAACATCCGGTCGATGTACCCGTTAATGCACCCCTCGGGGGTGAGAACGCCCGCCCCAATGCCCGGAACGGGGATAAAATTCTGTATGATGGCATATCCCAGCAAAATTCCCCCAAGCCACATCAGCCGGAAGGAATAGTGCCTGGTATACAATACGATGAGGGATGCAAAAAGATAAGCCAAACCGATCTGTCCGAGTACGCTGGCGAAACGGAATTTCTCTCCATCCACAAAACTCAACTGAAATAACCCGTTATAAACAAATCCCAGGAGTACCAAAGTCAGTCCGCGCCGCACGATTTTCCAGGCAACCTTCGACTTGTCGTTTCCCTTATGAATTTTCCCCAGGATGGCATACGATATCGCCACTCCCGAGATAAACATGAATAGCGGAAAGATCAGGTCTTCAAAGTGAAACCCGTCCCACCGCGAATGGTCCTGCTGTTCGGCGAACCAGTTGAGCCAGCCCCAGTTGGTCAGTTTTGCCAATGCAACGGCCAGTTCACCCCCGCCAATGATCCAGAGCATATCGAACCCACGGAGGGCATCAAGGGAATGAAGGCGTTCAGAAGGTTTGTTTGTAGTCATAGAATTTGTTTTTTGTTTCGAACCCTAAATTTACGAAAGGATTGGTAATATCAAAAAGATGGTTGTCAGTTATGGGTTATCGGTTATGGAGGTTGTGATTGTTGTGATTGTTATCGGTTGCAGGTTGCAAGTTGCAGAAGAATCGTGACACGAAACGCGTGACGCGTGATGCGAAAAACCGATAACCGACAACTGACAACGGTTTAAAAAATCGGACTATTGAAATGAAGAAAACCTTTGCCTACCTTTAAAATCAAATAAAACCCACCAATGAAATCCATACCATTCATCGGGCTATTGCTTGCTTTTCTGATTTCCTGCTCTCATCATGAATCCGGTACCGATGTTTATAAACTCAATCCCAAAACCTGACCAATCCAAACCAGCACTCTGGATAAGGTCATTGAGGAAATCCGTGTTATCCCCCTGGAAACCAAGCCGGAATGCCTGATCGCCTATATCAGTCATTTGCAGTTTACCTCCGAAATGATTTTGACTTTGGACGGTGAAACCAATCAGGTAAATTGTTTTGATCTTCATGGAAAATTCCTGCGAAAATTCGGCACTATCGGGCAAGGTCCTGGGGAATACAAAACTGCCGATTGCATTTTGCTAAATCGGGACAAGTCGGAAATTCTCCTGAATGATTTCCCATCGCACAAGGTCAATTTCTTTAACCTGACCGGGGGATTCCTCCGGCAGAGCGACCTGAAATTCGGAGGATATAAAATGAAACTCATCAATAAAGATCTTGTCGCCATACACTCCGGAAGAATGGGTCTCAACCAGATAAATTGTGAACTGGCCATCTCGGATCTAAATGGCAATATCCGGAAAACTTATTTCCCGTTTCCGGGACCCATCGGGGGCGACTGCTGCGGCGGATTTGCGGCCGGAACAAAACTTAATTCAATCCTCTATCACAAGGTTTTCGATTACCATATTTATGAAGTATTTGCTGATCGGGTTGAGACCTTGTTAACCCTTGATTTTGGCGCTGCTGCTATCGATACAGGGAAATACCTGAATTCAGGAACGTATTACAAATTGCTGGAGGAAAAAGGAAAAGTTCGCGGTTACAACTCCGTGGCCAATACTCCTGAGCACCTCGCTGCAAATATTTCAAGAGACGGGAGTATCAGCGGTACCTGGATACTGGATCACCGGTCGAAAAATCATCAGTATCTGGCTATTGATACCCTCTTTTCTCTGGGCAATTTTAGGGGAATACCGGTTCATTTTCCCCGTCAAACCGACGGATCCTGGTTCATTTCCACCACAGAAGGAATAGACTGGTTTGAATCGGTCAGCAAACTCACCGAAGCCGAAAAGATTATTCTCCGTAAAGAGGTTCACGGGTTTATTGATGCCGAAAAGGTTAAGATGGATGGGAACCCGGTGCTGGTGGTATATCGGTTTAAGGATTTCTGACAGTTGTCGGTTATCGGTTATCGGTTTTTCGCATCACGCGTTTCGCGTCACGATTCTTCCGCTACCTGCAACCCGCACCTTGCAACCATCATAACAACCATAACAATCACAACCCCCACAACCGACAACCGACAACCGACAACTGTCTTTCAGATCAGTCCCTTCGCATGCTTCTCCCCTATCACCTTCAGCATATCTACCGTCATAGTGGCCAGGTCGTACTTGGGGTTCCAGCCCCACTCGGCGCGGGCGCAACTGTCGTCCATCTGGTTGGGCCAGGAGTTGGCAATGCACATTTTCACCGGATCGGGATCGTAGGTCAGAACAAAATCAGGAATATGCTTTTTGATTTCCGCAGCGATGATCTCCGGATCAAAGCTCATGGCCGTGACATTGAACGAATTCCGATGCTTTAGGTTCTTTGGATTGGCTTCCATCAGGTTGATGGCCGCATCGATCGCATCGGGCATGTACATCATATCGAGGAACGTACCGGCCGGGAGCGGACAGGTAAATTTCTTGCTTTTTACTGCAGCGTAGTAAATCTCCACAGCGTAATCCGTGGTGCCGCCGCCGGGCAATGTATCGTTGGAAATGATGCCTGGGAATCGAACGCCCCGGGTATCCACACCATAACGGCTATAGTAATAATCGCACAGCAGCTCGCCGGTTACCTTGGTTACCCCGTACATCGATACCGGCCGCTGGATGGTATCCTGCGGGGTGAAATCGATCGGGGTGGTCGGACCGAAGGCCCCGATCGAACTTGGAAAAAAAACAGCGCACTTATTCTCGCGTGCAACCTCAAGCACGTTGTATAATCCGTTTACCCCGATATTCCAGGCCAGTCCGGGATTCTTCTCCCCTACGGCCGAAAGAACAGCCGCCAGGTGATAAATGGTATCGATATTGTATTTTTTAACCAAGGCAGCAATCTCAGCCGGATTGGTCACATCCATCGTTTCCATCGGTCCGGTCTCCGCCAGGGAGCCCTCAGTGATGATGCGTTTATCGCTTCCGATCACATTCTTGTTTCCAAAGCGCCTGCGCAATTCGAGAGTCAGTTCAGAGCCAATCTGGCCGCCACATCCGGTTAACAGGATATTCTTCATAGGTAGTGCTGATATTCAGATAATTACAAAATCAGACTATAAAACTAAAAGTAACAATTTCAGGCAAACATCTCAATTAATCGCCTCATTATTAATGATAAAAATCACCTATTCTAATGTGCCTGAATCCATTGTATTTACTGCAAAGTTGATAATTTTGGCACTTCATTAGGATCCTAATTTCAAAGCCATGTACGAGAAGTTTCAGAAGCACTTACAACATCAGTTAAACGAGATAGAATCCGCCGGCCTGTTCAAGAATGAACGCATCCTGGTATCGCCCCAGGGACCGGAGATCCGTACTTCGGCCGGACAGGAAGTGTTGAATTTCTGCGCCAATAATTACCTCGGATTTTCCAATAGTCCGAGATTGATAGCAGCCGCCAAGGCCGCTCTGGATTCCCACGGATACGGCATGTCGTCGGTACGCTTCATTTGCGGTACCACCAATCTGCATAAAGAACTGGAAAAGTCGATCTCCGATTTCTTCGGAACCGAAGATACGATCCTGTATGCCGCGGCTTTTGATGCTAACGGCGGTGTTTTTGAACCCTTGCTGACCGATGAGGATGCCATCATTTCCGATACCCTGAACCATGCTTCGATCATCGATGGTGTCCGATTATGCAAAGCCCAGCGGTTCCGCTATTCGAATGCCGATATGGAAGATCTCGAGGACCAGCTGCAGCAGGCTGCTCCCTGCCGTTATCGCCTGATCGTTACCGACGGCGTATTCTCGATGGATGGAAATGTGCCTCCGCTCGATAAAATCAAGGCCCTTGCGGATAAATACGATGCAATGATCATGGTAGATGAATCGCATTCCGCCGGCGTAATCGGCAAAACCGGTCGCGGTACCACCGAACAGTTTAACCTCAGGGGCCAGGTGGAAATCATCACCGGAACCCTGGGCAAAGCTTTCGGCGGCGCCATCGGCGGTTTCACCACCGGCAAAAAAGAGATTATCGGTATGCTGCGCCAACGCTCACGCCCCTACCTGTTCTCGAATTCAATCCCGCCGGCTGTTGCTGGTGCCGGTATTGAAGCTTTCAAAATCATGACCAGCTCCACCGAACTGCTCGATAAACTGCACGAGAACCGAAGCTATTTCGTTGAGCAGATGACGCGTATCGGATATAAAATCAAGCCAACCCAATCCGGAATCTGTGCCGTGATGCTTGGCGATGCCAAACTATCACAGGAAGTGGCCACCCGGCTGCTCGCTGAAGGTATTTATGTGATCGGATTCTATTTCCCGGTTGTCCCGAAGGGTGAAGCCCGTATCCGCGTGCAACTCTCCGCTGCCCATACGCATGACCAGCTGAAAAAAGTGGTCGCAGCGTTTGAGAAAGTGGGACACGATTTGAATATAGTGTGATTAGCGTAACACGCTCATTGTTACAGGCCGTACATTAAGGTGTACGGCCTTTTTATTGTTATAAATCATTGTCCAAGAGCAACTTTTTTATTGATTTTGATATACCGCAAATCGATATTTTTAAGTCAGAGTAACCATTAAACCTGACTTTCATGTCAAATATCGGATCGTATGATGACCGTCTGAAAAATTTCAGCTGGTCGATTGCAGAACAGGAACTCGGGTACAAGCCCGGCGATACTATCAATATAGGCTGGTACTGTACCGATCGGATCTGCCAGCTTGGCAAGGCCGATAAAACAGCCCTCATCTGGGAAGGCCGCGATGAGGATAATATGCGCAAGTATACATTCAATGATCTGCGCATCCTGAGCAACACCTTCGGGGCATTCCTCCGGAGCCTGGGCGTTCACGATGGCGACCGGGTGTGCCTCTTCATGGACAAGGTACCCGAACTTTATATCGGGTTCCTGGGCATCCTGAAAATCGGTGCCGTTGCCCAGCCGCTATTCTCAGCCTTTGGAGATGAATCCCTTTATGTGCGGCTTGAAAATGCGGGCACAAAAGCGATAATCACCACGCGAAAACATGCTTCAAAAGTTCAGAAAATCCTCGATAAACTCCCCAATCTGGAACATATAATCGTGGTAGATGACGAAGGCAAAAAGGCCCTGAAAGAAAAAGAGATTGCCTTCTCGCTGGACAAAGCAACTCCGGTGAAGCATTTTGATGTGTGCCCGACCAAGGCCGAATCTCATTCGCTGTTGCACTATACATCAGGCACTACCGGTCAGCCTAAGGGAGTAAAGCATGTTCACTACTCGCTGATTTCGCAATACCTCACATCCAAATGGGTACTGGATCTCCTGGATGATGATATTTACTGGTGCACGGCTGATCCGGGCTGGGTAACCGGCACCAGCTACGGAATTATAGGACCTTGGAGCCTGGGCATCACCCAGTGCGTAAAGGATTCCGGGTTCTCTGCCGAAACCTGGTACCGGTTTATCGAAAAACATAAAATATCGATGTGGTATTCAGCACCTACCGCCATCCGTTCCCTGATGAAGGCCGGCGATGAGGTAGTGAAACAATTCGATCTTTCGTCGCTGCGCCACCTGGCCAGTGTAGGAGAACCACTTAATGCCGAGGCCGTTATCTGGTCTGATAAAGTGATCGGAAAACCCTTCCACGATACCTATTGGCAAACTGAAACCGGGTCGATCATGATCACCAATTTCCCCGGGATGAAAATCAGGCCGGGATCGATGGGCAAAGCATTCCCGGGACTCACATCGGCAATTCTCGATGCCGATACTTATGAACCGATCACAGCAGTTAATAAGCCTGGGCTGATTGCCTTCCGCTTCGACTGGCCGGCACGGCTAAGGACCTACTGGAACAATCAGGAAACATTTGACAAGAAATTCAAAAACGGATGGTATATCACCGGTGACCGCTCCACCATCGATAAAGATGGCTATTTCTGGTTTATCGGTCGCGACGATGACGTGATCAATACCGGTGGCCATCTGGTAAGCCCGTTTGAAGTGGAATCAGCCCTGCTCGAACACGAAGCCGTGGCCGAATCCGCCGTAGTTGCCAAGCCCGATGAGGTGAATATGGAAGTGGTGAAAGCCTTTGTCACGCTCAAACCCGGCTTTGTTGCAAGCGATGAACTGGAGTTAGAGATCATGAATTTCATCCGGAAAAAGCTCTCTCCGCTCGCCATGCCGCAGGAGATCGAATACATGGACCTGCTCCCGAAAACCCGCTCCGGAAAAATCATGCGCCGGGTGCTCCACGCCAAGGAATGGGGCGAAGAAATCGGCGACATTTCAACGCTCGAAAATGATTAAAATGGTACGAATTAAAAATTTAATAATAATTGCATTATGCCAGACATTAACGAAATGAAAGAAACCATCCTCAAGTACGTAATCAATGAATACGCTGAGGAAGACGACGATGTGAACTTTGATACCCCGCTGATTTCCGGCGGTTTGGTCGATTCCTTCTCGATGGTATCCCTCAAACGATTCCTCGAGGTGAAGTACAAAATCTCGATCCCCGACGAGCGTGCCACCCCCGAAGCCTTCAACAACGTCACCAAAATCACCAACCTCGTTCTGGAGTTCCTATAACCATTAACCTCTAACCTCTTTAAAGATGGGATACAGCGAACAAACCAAAAAAATCTACCGTGACCAGCTCGACGCCATTGCTCAGGCAGGCCTCTACAAGCAGGAGCGGTTCATCCATTCACCCCAGGCAGCCGATATCGAAGTGGAATTCCCGGCCGGGTCGGAGGTGAAAAAAGTCATTAACATCTGTGCAAATAATTATCTGGGACTATCCAACCACCCCGCTGTGATCAAGGCCGCCCATGAGGGTCTCGATACACGCGGTTACGGGATGTCATCGGTCCGGTTTATCTGCGGAACCCAGGATATCCACAGGGAGCTGGAGGCCAAGATGACCGAATTTCTGGGCACCGAGGATACCATACTGTTTCCTTCGTGCATGGATGCCAATGCCGGTGTTTTTGAAGCCATCCTGACTCAGGATGACGTAATCATTTCCGATCGTCTGGTTCACGCCTCACTCGTGGATGGAATCCGGCTTTGCTCGGCCATGCACGATACATTCAAGCATTCCAACATGGAACATCTGGAGGAAAAACTCCAACTCCATGCCGACAAGCGGATCAAACTGGTAGTCAACGACGGGGTTTATTCCATGGATGGCGATATGGCCAAAGTTGATGAATTGGTCGCCCTATGTGAAAAATACGATGCCATGCTGCTGATCGATGAATCTCACTCGTCCGGTTTCATCGGCAAAACCGGTCGCGGTACCCATGAACATTTCGGTATGATGGGTAAAGTAGATATCATCACCACCACCTTTGGCAAAGCCCTCGGCGGAGCCTCCGGCGGATGTGTGAGCGGCAGGAAGGAAGTCGTTGCGATGTGTCGTCAGAAAGCCCGTCCCTACCTGTTTTCCAATACGATAGCCCCGGTTGTGGTAGCCGGCGTGCTGAAAGTACTTGATATCCTGAATGAATCAACCGAGCGCCGCGACAAGCTCGAGCGCAATGCTGCCTATTGGAGGAAAGGCCTCACCGAAGCCGGATTTGTCCTCAAAGAGGGCGATTCCCCCATCGTTCCGGTGATGCTGTTCAACGCCAAACTGGCCCAGGATGTCTCCCGCGACCTGTTCGCCGAAGGGGTTTATGCCGTCGGGTTTTTCTTCCCGGTGGTACCCAACGGTCAGGCCCGCATCCGCACGCAGATCTCTGCCGGCCACGAGATTCACCATCTCGACAAAGCCCTCGAGGCTTTCCGGAAAGTGGGCAAAAAGTACGATATACTTGGGAAGACGAAGCAGGAGATTATTGATAAGTACGGACAATAGAAGGAAGGAGAAATTTAGAGATTCGAAGACCAGTTTTGAATTCTGAAGTGGAAGATTCAGGTAGGGGCGTGCCCTTGCGGCCGCCCGTTAAATTCCCCACGAGACCGTGTCATCCCGGCGAAGGCCGGGACCCCTACCCCATAGTACTGCTCTGTTCTGTCATCCCCGCGAAGGCGGGGACCTCTAAACGCTACTCCAAGGGTTCCAATATGCGCCTTTTTTTCGTATCTTTGCGGCCTGATGAAAATTGCCGCAACCATACATACCCTTTTTGTTCTTATTCTGGCCTTAGGCTTTATAGATCAGCATAATAACGGTATGCTCAGTTCGGTTTTTGCCAAACAGGAGGTGGCCAATCATCCGGTCTCCAGCGGAAGCTTTTCCTCACATGAGCTGATCGATGTTCAGCATGTCGACGATATCATCAGCGAAGTACCCGCTATGACAAACTCTCCTGAATTTATCCTTCGTGATGCAATTGCATTTCTGGTTCCGGCTCCGGTTTTAGCGGGGCCATCCCCCTGCTGGCAACCGCCGGAATTCCGTTCCTGACTGATTCCCTACCCTTTTTGCAGATGCTTATCAATCTAAGCATCTGATATTTAAATTTTAGCATGAACAGTTATGGTAAAAGAAAAGAACAGGATTGCTTTTATTTCCGTTATAGCAGCCATTTTTTTAACAGGATTTAAGCTGATCGTCGGACTGGTTACCGGGAGTCTCGGCATTCTTTCCGAGGCACTTCATTCCGGGCTCGACCTGGTAGCTGCTGTGATAACCCTTTTCGCAGTGAAAGTATCTGACAAACCAGCCGATAAGAATCATCATTATGGTCACGGTAAGGTTGAGAACCTCAGTGCGCTGATCGAAACCCTGTTACTGTTTATAACCTGCTTCTGGATTATCTATGAGGCCATGCATCGCCTGATCTCAGGTAAAACGGAAATTGAAGTAACCGTGTGGAGCTATATCGTGATTGTTACTTCCATTATTATCGACCTTTCCAGATCCAGGGCCCTGAGCCGGGTTGCCAAGAAATACAACAGTCAGGCCCTTGAAGCCGATGCCCTCCACTTTTCGACCGATATCTGGAGTTCAACTGTTGTTCTGCTAGGCTTGATCTGCTCTAATTTTGGATTCTTCTTTGCTGATTCCGTCGCCGCATTAGTTGTCGCGATGATCGTAATTTACGTATGTTACAAACTGGGCAAGCGGTCGATCGATATGCTGCTCGACCGGGTATCACCGGAGATTCAGGAGAAAGTAGAAAACCAGATAAATCATGTAACCGAAATCACTAATTACCATGATCTTAAAATCCG
>JBBAAF010000080.1:0-17761 GCA_041658425.1 Bacteroidales bacterium
TCGAAATCCCATCGGAATGTGAGGAGATTGCTCGAATCTTCATCATCATAAGACTTTGCAGCACTAAAAGAAAACTTCGTATAAATATTAGCCGAATCGGGAAGGATGGATAAATGTACGATGGGTGGGGAATAGCCCTGTTCCACCACGATAGCCGTAAAGGAAGTATCTCTCACGCCGGACATGTTTCGGGCTTCCATCCTGACCGTAAAACTCCCGGATTTCAAATATCTGTGTTTTATTTTAGAGTTAGTAGTATAATCCTGGTCCCAGATTCCATCGCTCTGCCAATCGTACCGGATCAAAATCGGGTGGTCCTCATCCGCTGGAAGAAACGTTTGAGTTGCATCAAATTCAAACCGGGTAGTAGTCAGGCCTGATTCCGGCAAAACTTTAAAGATGGATTCAACGGATACCGGTTCGTCCGGGGTCCTATTGCAAGACCCGAAGATGACCAGTAGCATCAAAGCCAGTAACGCTCGGTTAATTTTTACGGTGCCCATCGCTATCCAGAAAATTCAATTGTTTCGTATAACTACCGTAGGCCAAAGAATCAAGCGATTGATCATCAATCTTGAAGCCCTTCGTTTCTTTTGTTTTACAGGATCCGAAAACTCCCTGTCCGTTGATCAGGTTTTTGTAATCAAAGAATTGGAAAGGATCCTGCTTCTCCTGTGCATTGAGGTAAAAACCGATTGATTCACTACCTGCAATCACAAAGACATCGGTATTGATAAATTGCCTCAGCAACGTGTTATCAACCGGAATGGATTCAGCTAACCTCTTATAGAAAAAATTGCTGTTAATTGAATAGGTATAGAAAGCTCCCGGATCATTCCGGTAGAATGCGGTAGTAAGCAGAATTATTATCGATTTATCTTGTGATTGGTCACCGCGTATCTCCTTAAAATGAACCCGGAATCCAACCTGATAGACGGCCGCATTCTGACTTCTCGTCCAATGAATAAGCGGATTGTGGTCATCCAGCAGATGGATCTTTCTAGCTTCCGGATAACCAGGATCTACCAGATCAAAATCGCCCAGTGATTGAATAGAAGAGTAGGCCACATAGTCCCAATCTTTAATTTCGATGATCAACCGGTATAATGTATTCACCTTCATTTTGAAATTAGCCTGATAGATCCATTGCAAATCACTAGGGAAAAACCCGGAATCTTTGCTGATCGGGTATGGCAGCAATCTGTTTTCGGATAAAACCTGCGAATTTTCAACGGTTTCGATGGTGATGTTTACTTTCCCTTTGACCACCAGGCTGTCAATAGACACAGGCGGATTTTGTGCGTTTTTTGTAAGATAGGAACGTGATAACCGTAAGCTATGAATGGTATCATCCTGATTAAGTATGCAATACACTACCGGCACCGATCCCGATTCATCCACGACATCAATTTCGGTTTCGCACGACCAGGTAAGTCCCATAAGTACAATAAAAACCAAGTACCTCATTTCTATTTTAAAAATCTGATCAATACCTCAGTTGTTTCATCCTCCACAATCGTGAAGGTATAGCTTGCATGTTTCTGACCCCATTTGTTTCCCGGAAATCCGCCGGCCGAACAGCTGTCACCCTCGCACAGGCAAGCGATCGAAGCTTCCAGGTAATAACTACCCGGTGGCAGGAAAAAACTGTATTTCTGCTGGGAATCGATCACATTGGCCGACTGTATATAATCCCCTTTATACATCTCATAAGCATTAAGGGCAATGTGCAAATCGGTCCGGATTATCTTGTTGGTTGGCAACCAGGTATGAGTAATCGGAAAATCGGCCACCAGGGTTCCCACAGGCTCAGCCGGATTATTGACTTTACCATCAGGAGTGATATCTATTATGTCGCAGGCAACCAGAGCAAGCGTCAAAAAAGCATAAAAAAGACTTTTCATATAGCAATATAGTGTTCTGTCAAATTTTGGGGGATGACCAAATATACAGAAGTTTTATACCTGAAAGAAATATTTTAGTGAAAAGTGTAGTGTTAAGGACGTTACGGACGTGAGGACGTTAAGAACGTAAAGAAAGTTAAGAAAGAGAAGAACGGGAGATTCAGAGAATCTTAGCCCTCCTTGTTTCAAGGAGGGTTGGGTGGGTACTTTCATGCGTTAGTGCTCTGGTTTAGAAAAAGCGTTCACCATTTCACAAATTTCAGATGTTTGGTAAACCTGCCATTTGAGAGTGAGTCCATGCTCTTTGGATCCAGTCCGAATCCCTGCCTGCCATTGGTTGCAACAATCGCGAATAATCCGTATCCGTTGGTAACGTTGGTAATGGCTTGTCCGGAATGATCCGCGGAAATTGCATAGGTTTCCTGATAGTCCTGAACAAACCCGGGAGCGGCTGTGATGAAATAGTTAATATGACTGAATTTTCTCCAGACGACATTGGTATCTTCTTGAATCTCAGCCCGAACATGCCCGAGTAAACTTTCCTGAAACGGTGTGGCTGAATAACAATAGAAATCCTGACTGATATCTTGGACTTGGTTCCTGTTAATGCCGGTTATTCTCCATTTTATACTTTTCAACTCCGTATGATCAGTAAACTCATAATAGTAAAATTGAACCTGTGTATCATAAAACCAGCCATGATCTTGCCAAATGACTCTTGCAGGTTCCTCATCATACAGGTTCAACGTGAACGCTTTCCGGGGGAGAACGATATTTGGCAGGTCAACAAACGGGGTGGCAGCAACGGTGGTTTGTCCGGTTTTGGGATCTTCAATACACAGTCGGACAATAAATCCCTGACCCTGTGGCAAGATCCAGTACCCCGGATCGGTCAGAAATACCTTGCCTCTGATTTTGAAAGAGTCGGAGGTTGTTTGAAAGATCCCGTACGGCGAATTGTTGAAAATACCTGCTTCCTTGCGTTCGGTAAGGGTGGGTACCAGGCGGGCCCGATGGATCAAATCGCCTGCCATGTCCCATTCTCCATACCAATTGCCTGCAGCATCAGCTCCAACCAAATGCTTGTCCGGTGCGAACCTGAGTTCCATATAAACATTCAGGCTGTCAAAATAAATGGAATCGTAAACCTTTGCCATCTCTAAGGCATTACCTTTTCCGCAGAAGGATTTCTGAATCCGAACCTGATAAACGGAATCGCCAGCGTCAATAAATCCCCAGACCACCGGCAAATCAGGGGTCTGATCTATTAAATCCAATTCAGTATCGCATGACAGAATCTGTAGGATACTGAAAAGGAAGACCCCTAGTGTAATATTTCTACCGGTTTTATGCATCGGATGGATAGTGCCGTGTGTTCTGCCGGAGGGTCATAGTCCGGATTATTGATATACAATACGTTAGTATAAACAAAGTGATAGGGGATTAACCGGTCTCCGACTTGTTTTTGCTCGGACATCCAGAATCCGCCTATGAAATAATTAAATTCCCGTTGGCCGTATATGTTGTAAGATCCGGATCTTTCCAGGTCGATACCCAGGTAGCCACCTTTCCCCAGATAAGCCTTGTGATCGGGATACGGAAACAGAACCAGGTCCCATAAGGCTGCAACATACTTTCCGGCCGGAACCTGCCAGCCCGGCGGACAGATCCCTTGCGAACCTGACTCTGTCTGATAATTCATCGCTTCTTCCCACGTGTACAAGCCCCCATAGATCTTACCGATGGAATCAGAATCATTATAAAAGTATTTTTCGGCCATCCACCAGACATCTTCAATGAGGGCCACCCGGTAAGTTTTTCCGTCCCTGGGATCTACGATGGATGAATCCTTACGCACATCGGTAATCCGGATAAGGATTGAGCAGGTATCCACCATTCCATCCTGATCCATCACTTCCAGGAGGGGTTGGTATCGCCCGTTCAATTTATACCGGTGAGAAAATCTCGGGAGCCGGCTGTATGGAGTGTCCCATTTTCCATCATGTTCCCAGTCCCATCGGAATGAAAGAGCTAAAGTTGGGTCCTCATTGTCAGTGGATCCGGACGCGTCGAATTCAAGGATCGACAGCGTGTCGGTATAACAAGAAGAAACAGTGAATGCGGCTATCGGCGGAGATTCCGGTGCAGGTGTGCATCCGCTTAAGTAATTGAAAATTATAAAGATAGCTGAAATAACAGGAATCAACGATGTCAGTCCCGTCCAAATTCTTTGAATCTTACATTTAAAGATTTTCACGCTAAAGAGATAATAAGCATTGGGGGGACGTTCAAAGATACAAAATCTGCAACATAAAATAACGATATATTTCCGCCATTTGTCGCGAATATTTCGTCAATTGTCATACCTTTGGATAAAATACCAGCGATGAAAGATTACGAAATACCGGACGATCCGATCATGTACGAATCCGTTGGTGAGAAAGATGTATTTTACCTGATCCAGGCAGCGAGGAAAGGGATCGGATATCCCCGGTTTGCCGCGCTGGCAAAAGCTTTCCCGTTTTCAATCCGCGACTGGTCGGGGTTTCTGCACATTTCGGAACGGACGCTCCAGAGGTATTCGAAAGAAGCAAAAGCTTTCGATCCGGTTTCATCCGAGCGGATCATCGAGATCACCCTCCTGTACAAGCAGGCCATTACTGTATTCGGCAGCAAAAATAAGCTCGATGTTTGGCTCGATATTCAAAACGTAGCACTTGGAGGAGCCAAACCCAAGGAGTTGCTCGATAGCACACTGGGATTGCAGTTGGTCCGGAACGAACTCGTACGGATAGAACACGGTATCCTGTCATGATCGTTTTCCGTTTATCGAAGCTTGCGTATGCCGCCGACTTGTCCGGACTTGGAGCCCGGATTGCAGGAGGCCGGTGGAACAGCCAGGGTGTGGCATTATTGTATACGAGCGAATCGAGAGCCCTTTGTACCGCTGAAATTGCGGTTCACACGGGATTGGGTCTTCTGCCCGCTGATTATCAGCTGACCACCATAATGATTCCTGATGCGGCGCCCCTATCGGTGATCGATCCTGCTAAACTTCCGCCGGGATGGAGGTCTTTCCCTTATCCGTCATTCACCCGTATTATCGGCGACCAATTCGTAAAAGAGAACCGGCATCTCGTTCTCAAGATCCCGTCAGCAGTGGTTCCCGGTGATTTCAACTACCTGATCAATCCGGCACATCCGGCGATGGATCAGGTTAAAATCGTCAAGGCGGAGGCGTTTGAGTTTGACGAGAGGTTGTTTCGTTAAGGACGTGAGGACGTTACGGGCGTTAAGAACGTAACGAAAGTTAAGAAAGAGAAGAAATGGAGACGCAGTGTAACATAGCCCTCCCTGTTTCAGGGAGGGTTGGGTGGGTACTTTCAGGTACCGTAGAGACGGATGATCATCCGTCTCTACAACCCGATCTCCCGCTTTTCTCCCGCCTTCACCTTGATTTCCATCTCTTTCCCCGCATAGAGAATCTTTACGGTTCCGCCGGTTTCTGAGCTGATCCGGGCACTGGTCAG
This sequence comes from Bacteroidales bacterium, assembly GCA_041658425.1. GTDB lineage: Bacteria > Bacteroidota > Bacteroidia > Bacteroidales > UBA12481 > UBA12481. Next base: position 5,435 of record JBBAAF010000080.1, read on the forward strand.
TTTGCCATCAGCCCATTTCAGGTCGAGCACAAAACCACCACGGGCACACAGGCCCTTCACTTCGCCGCTGCTCCAGGCTTTGGGTAAGGCGGGAAGCAGACGGATCACTCCGTTGTGCGATTGGATCAGCATCTCGGCGATGCCGGCCGTGCCGCCGAAATTACCGTCGATCTGGAAGGGCGGATGGGTGTCGAACAGGTTGCTCAGGGTGGATTTCCGGAGCAGGCTGAGCAGGTTTTCATACGCCTTTTCACCATTGAGCAAACGTGCATACTGACAGACTATCCAGGCCCGGCTCCAGCCGGTATGGCCGCCGCCGAATGACAATCTTCGTTCGATCGTGGCCTGTGCGGCATTGAAGAGCTCGGGGGTTTCGGGAGTGAATTGACCAAGCGGATAAAGCCCAAGCAAAGGCGACATGTGCCGGTGACCGGGTTCTACTTCGTCGTAATCCGCGATCCACTCCTGGATCACCCCCTTAGAATTAATCCGTACAGGAGGAAACCGTTTTTGTGCGGCTTCCAGTTTCGCTGCAAATTCAGGATCGGTGCCAAGAATCCGGCAGGCATCTATACAATTATCAAACAGTGCGTTAAGTATCTCAATGTCAACCGTAGCGGCATAGGTGAGCGCGGAGTTTTCCTTCGTACCCGGTACAATGAACGCATTCTCCGGTGAATGCGATGGATTGGTAACGAGATAGCCTTCCGGAGACTCAACTAAAAATCCGAGAACAAATTCGGCCGATCCTTTCATCATTGGCCAGGCCACGTTGCGCAGGAACGTGGTATCGCGGGTAAATAAAAAGTGCTCGTAAACGGTGAAGGTCATCCACGGACCGTTCAGCGGCGTGATGCCCCAAACCCCGTCGGCCACACCAGTGCGGCCGAACGGATCCACCAGGTGATGGAACACCCAGCCATCGGTTCCGTACATTTCACGGGCGGTAACGGTTCCCGGAACAATCAGCTTCTCCATGAAGGATATAAGGGGAGGAGTGGTCTCGGTGAGATTGCACACCTCCGCCGGCCAATAGTTCATCTGAAGGTTGATATTGGTATGGAAATCGGAATTCCAGGCGGCATTCATATCCTTGTTCCAAATCCCCTGCAGGTTGGCCGGCAGCATGGCCGGACCGCGCGATGAGCCCATCAGGAGGTATCGGCCGTATTGGAAATACATCGCAATGAGCCCGTTATCCTCAACGCCAGCCTTCATCCGTGTGAGTCGAACATCGGTCGGTAGTGAATCTAATTCCGAACCGCCCAGATCGAGCGATACCCGGTTAAACATCGGCTGATATTCAGCCAGGTGCCTTTTCATCAGATTTTTATCGGACTGGTTTGCAGCCTGGTCCAGTATTTGATTACAGGTCGCTGCAGGATCGATCGAACGGTCGAAATCGAGTTTGGCCAGCGAATAGTCGGTGGCGGCAGTGAGGCGGAGGGTAACTTCGCGGGCACGGGAGACAAGAAGTTGTCGGTTATCGGTTGTCAGTTGGCCACCTGATTGAGTGAGCCGCAGTTCGCCGGCGAATTTCATGTGGGCACCGGCTGTACCGCTGAGTGGATCTTCCCCATCGATGATCTGACCGGTCAGGATGAGTTTACCATCGGGCGTGACGGTAACCACGGCATCTTTTTCACGGGTAAGTGAGAAAGTAGCATCAATCGGCCCACCGTTAAGAGCTTTAATTTTGACTATCAGTATATTATCAGGAACGGAAGCATAAACCTCCTGACTGTATTTCTTACCTGCAACGGTGAATTCGGTTGCAGCGATGCCGGTTCTCAGGTCGAGCGACCGGCGGTAGTTTTCTGGTTTCGTTTTCCATCCGTAATCGATCAGCAGATCGCCAAGCGGCTGGTACGACCGGATTTGCGGCGGGGTACCGAGCAGGTTATCATGGGCCAATTGCCAGGCATCCTTGAATCGGCTCTCAAACAGTGCCTTCTGCAGCTCAGGCAAATGCGCCAGCGAACCCGGATTGTTGTTGTTAACCGGGCATCCGGCCCAAATACTCTCCTCATTGAGCTGGATCCGCTCATGTACCGGATCACCGAATACCATCGCGCCCAACCGGCCGTTGCCCACAGGCAGCGCCTCATCCCAGATTTTGGCGGGTTGTTTGTACCAAAGGGTCAGATGATTGGATCCGGTTTCAGTCACCGGGGTCCGGCAGCCGGTAATCAATACCAGGCTGGTTAAAATGGAGAAGGCAATTCGGCTTTTCATGGTCGGTTAAAGTTAAATTTCGGTTTATAAACGTTTCTGATTTTGGTGGGTTTACAACTTTTGAATCGATTTTTTTATGCTCAGTTTAACAAATATTGGGTTGTCGTCAGCCTCACCTGTGCCTCGTTGGTGATCAGCACCACACTGTTTTCTTCGTTTACCACTTTTTTCAGATTTCCCATCTGAACGCTGACACGCCCTTGTGCAAAGCCGGTCCCGGCCATCCCGGCCAATACCAAAACAGCAATCCATCGTTTCATCTTTACCGTTGAATTCATGGTTTCTTGCTTTTAAAGATAAGTAACAACAGGATCCCAGGTAACTTTTTCGTTCTCTGCGGTACTATTCTTTTTCACAATAAAGTAGACTGCATCACCCTTTTTGACCAGAACCTTTAAATCATATGAAACCGGCTTACCGGATAGTACAGGCCTTGAGGGCCAAACTTCGGTGCTGTTTTTTCTGATTTCAGCTAAGGTTCCACCGGCACCGGGCTGATCCTTAACATTCAGTTGTGGTATCCTAACCATTTTAACTTTTGGAACCACCTCAAATCCGGGAGCATACATCCGGATTAATTACGATGGCTTTCGCGGGCAATACGGATAACCCTATTTTCACCGGGATCTCCGCTCCGCCGATCTTATTCAGATAGGATTGCAGAAAATCAGCCGCTCTCATAATCTGGTGATTTGCAGTATCCGCCACACAAATAACATACTCAGATTTCCCCCCGCTCATCAGCGTTATCCGCCCCTTCGCCCCACACCCCGCCACCAACGCCATTATCCGAAGTATAGACATCCAATTGTTTCGGCAGTATCACCCAGCTGAAGGTATGCTGGTAAAACTCCCGGATTTTATTTCGATTTGTTTCGGTGCCGGAATGAGATTCAGCCCAGGGGTGATTGACTGTCCCGCAACCAGTGGTGAAAAAAGAACTATGATAATGTCTGTCAATAATAATTTATTCATTGCGATCAAAAATTATACAAACTCTCTGAAGCTTTGGGTTTTGTCCGTTTTGGTATTCCACTCTCTCCATAAAATAAAATTAGCTAATTATTCATGGTTTCTTCCTTCTTCCGTAACTTAGGGAATTGTAAACCGATCAATCATGAAACAGCTAGCCGCAATTGTTTTAGCAGCCCTCACCATCGGATTATTCTCCTGCAGGAAAGAGGATACCACCGGAAAGGAGCTGACGATTCTCGCCGAAGTCATGAAGCCATTCAATTATGAAGAAAATGGCATTCAAAAAGGCATTACCATGGAGCTGGTATTAAAGATACTTGATGAGCTCGGGCTGGCTAATGCGGTTGAGATCAGTTCCAATTGGGATTCTATTTTCAATCGACTGAAAACAGAGGAGAATATTATGGCCTTCACCACAGGACTGACCACTGAGCGGAAAGAACAGTTTCAGTGGGTGGGGCCGGTTGCTATCTGGCGCACTTCATCGGAAATGGATAGCCTGTTGATTGAATCTTCGACACCAGCCTACCTCGCTTTTTCCAAAGATGTGTCGGCCAAAGTGGTAAAAAACTGGCAGGATAAGCTGGATCAGCTGAAAGATGCCGGATTTCTGCAGGAATTGTATGATAAATATCTCCCAGGGACCATGGCACCCGGGCGTATCCTGATGTTTACCGAAGAGAATCCGCCCCAGAATTACCGCGATTTTGACGGGAGCATCACCGGCAGTTCGATGGAAATGGTTGAGGCTATGATGAACGGAACTAACCTCGCCGGGCCGGTTGAGATGATCTCCTGGACCAATGCTTACAACCAAATACTTTTGGTTCCCAACTCAATGGTATTCAGCACACTCCGAACGGCCGACCGGGAGAACCTTTTTCACTGGGTTGGGCCCGTTTGTAAAAAAAGATACTGTTTCTTCGTGCATTCCTCAACCGATTATCATATCGCCACCATCGATGACGCACGCCATATGCGATCGGTGGGTACGGTCACCGGATGGGCGTCGGAAAAAGAGCTGCTCGATCTTGGATTTATTAATGTGGTTACGTGGGCCACACCACAGGAGGTCTTTCAGAAACTCATGGATGGAGATATACCCTGCGCCGTGCTGAATGATATTTCGATCCGTTTACTGGGAATAGAATCGGGCCATCCGCCAAAAGACTACAGGAAAGAGGCCGTTTTATCAGAAGGCAAAACCTACCTGGCCTTTTCCAAAGAAACCGACGATAGTTATATTACCGCCTGGGAAAATGCCTATAATTCCCTGGTCAGTACCGGTAAATTCAATACCATCTGGAAACAATGGTACCCTGATATTGAATGGTAAAGGCTCAGTGCAGCGTCAAGGGGTCCCCGCCTTCGCGGGGATGACAGCGCTTTTGCAGGAATTACGATCGTGCTCTTGTCATTCCCGAAGGCGGGAATCTCTACCCCCTAACGAGGGGCTATATGGAGATTTTCTTAAATGCAGCCAGCGGGCAGGTCACGGTAGTCATGTAAACCGGGTTTTGTTTGTAACCTGAAGGTGGATAAACGCATTCATACGGACCTCCATTCTCCGGGCCTTTCACCCTGAAATCGGTTTTTCTCAATTGATCGATGAATTCCATAGCCAGCTTGCTTGCGGCGGTTTTATCTACTTGGGCAATGGCATAGCAAACCCAGCCGGTGGGCGTACCCCAATAAGCTCCGTTCTGATAGGTATTTTTCCCGGCAAGCGACTTTTCCCAGGCAGTTGTTGAATCAAAATCATCGGTGGTCAGAACATGCCTGATCTGGCCTTCCATGGCCAGAGTCCCCGCCTGATAAGCATTTGCAAGCGCACTGCAGGCCCTTGCTTTGTTCGTTCCGTCCAATGCACCGATGTAAACTGCAAACGCTGTTGCCCAAACATCCGGCTGCCGGCTTATTCCGGTACTGGCCCGCAGTAAACCCCGGTTATCAGCAAATACTGGAACCAGGTGCCCTTTGATTTTTTTTGCGATATCCCTGAACTTTTCCGATTTCTGCGGATCCCCCGCTTGACCGCATAATTCCGCCATCTCCATGGCTGCCCGGTATCTCAGCAGCGATCCAAAACAGACCTCACCGGTCATGGTGATCACATCGCGAAAACCAAAGTCGCAGGTTGGCAGTGAGTCATTGATAAAGGCCATCTCGTGGTCCAAATGAGCCGGAACAGCCTCAAAGGCCATCTCCAGCCGGTTGAAGAGGTTGATATTATTAATCATCTGGTCCAGAATAGCAGGATCGTTTTTTGAATGAACATAAAACCAGGCCATGTGAATAAAAAAGAACTGGTCGCAAAAAGGTGGCATCCTCCATATCTCATTACCCTGATTCACATAATCATAGGTTCCGGGGAAATAAACCGGCAGCCCATCATTGATCCGGATATGATCGGGAATGGATCCACGGGGAACGAGGCTTCCGGTTTTGGTTGTCCACGTTGAGTCCGACTGCCGGGCGGCTGTATATAAAAGAATATCAAACTGTTCCTGGCTTGTAATAAATCCGCTTTCGAGCGACATGGCATAATCACGCACCCAGAACGACGGGTAGCAATCCCGTCCGCCTGGTTTGATCAGCGTAATACCGGATCGGTTGGGCCCATATGAACGGATGGCGGGAGGCAGGTCCTGACCCGGAAGGATGCGTGAGCTGTCGACAACAGCGCGGGTGAGTTCTTCAAGGAATGCCAGATCCCCGGGGGAAACCAAGGGGGTGCGCATCGGTGCGCATGCCACACAACAGATAAGTAAAATCCCGCTGAAAATTTTCATGTGTTTTCCGGATTTATCGGTTTAGATACGTAATTTCAAACCTTTAAAATAGACAAAATCATGAAAAAGATTTTGATTGCAATCCTGCTGGTAAGTCTGATAACCGGACTCCCGGTATCGCAAACCAAAGCTCTTCAGTTTGAAAAATCCGAATATGCCGCCCGGCGATCAAAACTGATGGAAAAATTCCCCGATGGACTCATTATCCTTCAGGGAGCTGTATCGCTTCCTAACTATTTTGCATTCATGCAAAACAACAACTTCCTCTATCTCACAGGAGTTGAAATTAAGAATGCTTATCTGGTGATTGATCCGATCAACCAAGAGTCGATCCTTTTTGCTGACCGGGCGGAAGATAGCGGCTTCGACAAGGTAATGCGCCCCCGCGAACTGAAGGACTATCTGGCTAAACGGTTTGCTGAAGTAAAAACCTTCTACACCTGTTTCCAGCCGGAGGAACTGGCCCGCGAGTGTTCGGGGGAAAAGTCGGGTAGCCTGAATTTCACCATGGTTAAGAACGAGTGGGATACCCGGTTGACGAGGGAAATGCAGTTTGTGGAAAACCTGAAAAGCAGATATCCCGGCGTAACGGTAAAAGATTGCTCAGCCTTTATCCATGAAATGAGGACGATTAAGTCGTCTGCCGAGATTGACCTGATGCGGAAGGCAGCCAAAATAGCGGTGCAGGCACATATCGATGTCATGAAAGCCACCCGGCCCGGGGTAAAGGAACAGGAACTTGCCGCCCTGTTTGAATATGCATGCAAAAAGGAGGGAGCCGGCGAATTAGCATACTATACGATTGTCTGCTCGGCCGAAAACCACATGGATATTCATCACCATGGCTATGAACGCACCCTGGCCGACGGCGATTTTCTGGTGATTGATGCGGGTCCGGATCTGCACAATTACGATATCGATATAACAATTTCTTACCCGGCCAATGGTAAGTTTACTCCACGGCAGCGTGAGATTTATGAAGCCTGCAATGCTGTTCATGAAGCCTGCATGAAGACCTACCGGCCCGGACTCGCAGCACAACAATGCAATACTGAGGTAAGGGAAATCCTGAATAAAAAAGGATTTAACCCCGATTCAGAACTGATGAAACAGTTTGGAGGCGGGTTTGGCCATTATGTGGGTATGGCCGTTCATGATGTCGGCAACGGGCCATCTGTTCTGAAAACTGGGATGGTATTTGCCAACGAACCTCTGGCCGTTTTTGCCAAAGAAAAACTGGGCGTCAGGATAGAAGATACCGTCGTCATCACCGAAACCGGATGTGAAAACCTGACTGCCGGTTTGCCCCGAACCGTAGCCGAAATCGAAGCAATGATGAAACAATGAACCCTCTAACCACTAACCTTCTAACCTTTAACCTCTTAATGAGCTTGGCATCCGCGATGGCCTCGTCTTTATGTGCACAAGATAAAGGCACTATTGCCGATATTCGTGATGGGCACACCTATCTAACGACAACTATCGGAAAGCAAACCTGGATGGCTGAAAACCTGGCCTATTTGCCCGTAGTCGATCGGGTTGCTACCGGGCTATTCGAAGAAGAGTGCCGCTACGTGTATGGTTATGATGGAGTTAATATTGATGAAGCCAGGGCCAATGCCAACTATAAGGAGTTTGGGGTGCTATACAACTGGATAGCAGCAAAATCTGCATGCCCCGCCGGCTGGCACCTGCCAACCGATCAGGAATGGATAGAACTGGAAAAATTTCTGGGAATGAATGATGAGGAAGCCGTAAAGAGGGATTGGAGAACCACAGGAGAGGCAGGAGGGAAATTGAAATCCTCATCAGGCTGGATCAAGGGAAGTGGCAGCGATATTTCCGGGTTTGCAGCCTTGCCTGCCGGCTGCCGTGGATACGCCGGGTTTGAAAGCCAGGGTTATGCCACCTACTTCTGGACTGCCTCCACGATTGATGGCGACAATGGCTGGCGCCGGGGACTTTGTTCCGATAACCCTGGCATTAGCCGCCAGGAAGACCGACGCTACTTCGGCTGCTCGGTACGATGTGTCAAAAATAAATAATCTAAAAATATGGAAGTAAGAATGTATAGATTCGAATTTAGAATTCCGAGTTCCGAAATCACAGATTCAAGTAGGGGCGTGCCCTTGCGGTCGCCCGTGTGATCAATTATCAGTGAGCGGTATCTTAGGCTGACCCTTAGTTGACCTGAATCTTGTACTTCAGAATTCAGAACTCTAAATTCGAATCTCTAACATCCTACCCTCTTAACCATTAACCTACTATCCATGAAAAACCGAATCACCCTTTTGTTTGTCATCGCCCTCGTGCTCCTGGGCAACTCCTGTCAGAACCGCTCCGACAGCGTTGTCGGAGGGGCTATCTTGTCCGATCTGATCCGCCCGATCGATGGGCGAAGCATGAGATCAACATCCACCAAAACGGATTCTGTTGGAAAACCGATCGCCCACAATGCCGATAACTCAAGGGTGATGCCGGGCCAGATTAAAGTCGTTCTGGATGTTAAAGGTCCCGGAGTGGTTACCCACATGTGGTATACTTTTCTCGGACCGGGCAAGCACCCGTGGGCAATCAATGGTTCCGCAACACATCAGGAAATGCTCATTCGCATTTATTATGACGGCAGCGAGGTTCCGGGCGTTGAGGTTCCCTTTGGCGATTTCTTCGCCAATTGCTTCGGGAAACGGTCGGAAGTGATCAGTCTGCCTATCATTGTGGAAGATGCTGATTCCTACAACTCTTTCTGGCCTATGCCCTTCCGGAAATCTATCCGGATCGAGATAATCAATCAGAGCAAAGAAAAGAACATCAATCTGCTTTACTACAATATCGACTGGATCAAAAAGGATAAACTGCCCAACGAAACTCCCTATTTCTATGCCCAATACCGGCAGGAGTATCCCTGCAAGCCGGGTGATGATTATTTGATCCTGGAAACCGAGGGCAAGGGCCATTACGTGGGAACGGTGATGGCCGTGCGCACCCGAAGCCCATCCTGGTTTGGTGAAGGCGACGAAAAGATTTATATCGATGGCGAAAAGGATGCATCCATCTGGGGAACCGGCACCGAAGATTACTTTTTATCCGCCTGGGGCCTCAAAAGCGGGGTGAATACGCCCTATTTCGGGACTGTATATTTCGATCAGTGGGGAATTGTTGGCGGACATACTTCGGCATTTCGCTGGCACATTGCCGATCCTATTGTATTTAACACCAAAATTAAAGTAACGATTGAGCATTTCGGGTGGATTTCGCCGGATGAAAATATCGAACGGCGCACCCATAGCTGGAACGAAAGGGAGGATGATTTTGCTACTGTAGCCTATTGGTATCAAACCGGTACACCAACCTGCATCCGGCAAACTCCGCCTGCTAAAGAACGTATTCTCCCGAACCTCGATATCATTGTTCCGGCCAAAGATGTGATAGCGAACAAATCCTTCAAAGGCGGTGATCCTCAAATTCAGGAAGATCTGGAGTTTTATATGGGGGGTCAGCTTCTGTTTGCACCCAACAGCGACCAGGCCTCCGTGGAGATTCCCTTTACCATATCTGAAAAGAAACCTACACGGCTTCTGCTGAGTGTGACCAAAGCCCCCGATTATGGCAGCTGGCAGGCTTATCTTAATGGAATAAAAGTTGGCAGTCCGATGAACCTATACGATGAAACGGTTCGTGAATGGGAGCATCACCTGCTGGACTTCTGGCCTGATCCTGGCAAATACACGCTTCAGCTAAAATTGATCGGTAAAGACCAGCGATCAACCGGCAAACTATTAGGTATTGAATCGGTGAGATTGCGGGAAAGGCGGCCCCGTGTTACCGGATTTGCCTTTAACAAGGATCAGAATTGGAAAACAAATCCGATACTGTACGAATAAAAAACAGCCAAAAATGCTGATTTAATGATATTTAATACCGTGGTTTCCTATTTATTCCAACACCCGCAGTTTGCCGGGCCATAGGCTTCCGAAACTCCTGTTTCGGTACTTTCACCGGATGATGGTCAATTAATGGAAAACGATGGGTATCCCGGATAGGTATTCTGATTGAGATCAGTTTTTCGATATCCTTCAGATAGACTTTCTCTTCGGCATCACAGAATGAATAAGCCGTTCCATTTGCCCCTGCCCTGCCGGTACGGCCGATGCGGTGCACATAGGTTTCCGGAACATTAGGGATCTCGAAATTGATTACAAATTCCATGTCATCCACATCGATACCGCGCGCAGCAATATCGGTGGCCACGAGCACCCTTGTACTTTTTTCCTTGAAATTGGACAATGCCTTCTGCCTGGCATTTTGCCCCTTGTTGCCATGTATAGCCTCGGCCCTGATGTTGTTCCGTAGAAGAACCTTAACCACTTTATCGGCCCCGTGCTTGGTGCGCGTGAATACCAGAGCGGTCCTGATTTTCGAATCCTGCAGCACGTCCACCAGCAAGGCATTCTTGTTGCCTTTATCCACAAAGTAAATGAACTGCTGAATGGTATCCACCGTTGTTGCAGACGGGGTGACCATTACTTTCGATGGGTTGTGCAGGATTGTACCGGCCAGCTTCACGATTTCAGGAGGCATCGTCGCAGAAAAAAAGAGTGACTGCCTTTTATGTGGCAGGGCGGTGAGCAATTTCTTTACATCATGGATAAAGCCCATATCCAGCATGCGATCGGCTTCATCCAGCACAAATATCTCGATATCCTTAAGCGAGATATATCCCTGGTTCATCAGGTCGAGCAAACGGCCAGGTGTTGCCACCAGGATATCCACGCCCCGCTGCAATATTGTGGTCTGCGGACCCTGATTCACACCTCCAAAAACCACGGTGGAGGTTAATCCGGTATAACTTCCATACGCTTTAAAACTCTCATCGATTTGAATGGCGAGTTCGCGCGTAGGGGTAACAATCAAACTTCTGATTTTTCGCCTTTTGTCGTTAGTCCGGTTGGCACTAAGCAGTTGAAGTATCGGAACGGCAAATGCGGCGGTTTTCCCGGTGCCGGTTTGCGCGCAACCCAGGAGGTCGGTTCCCTGTAAAACGATCGGTATAGCTTGTTCCTGAACGGGTGTTGGGGTTGTGTAGCCTTCTTCTTGTAATGATTTGAGAATCGGTTCTATAATGTTTAACGAATGAAATTCCATGAATAAATGTTAGTGAATAATATTGAATACCAATATTTTACAAAGGTAATACAATTATTCGAATATAAAGTTGTTGCAATCCCTCCCTAAATTGATTCGTTCGATCAATTTCATTTACCAAGTAATTTATCGATCCTCTTCATCCAGAAGATTCGTGGCATTCTTAATAATTTTCAAAATCACATATGAAACACCGCTAACAATGGTTGCGTAAAAAAGCCAGTTCGGTGAAATAATATTAATATCATTAATTATATTTCGGGTGCATTGAAATAGAAAAAAAACTAAAAAAATCGCCAAAAATCCATTCTTTTCTTTTTTTAATACTTTTTTCCAGCTAAAGGACATTTTTGGAGGAGTCCAATTCTTAAATGAAACAATAAACGCCGGGGTGGCCTTTGCCCAATCCAAATAAATGGTTCCGAATTTCTTTCGTAAAAATTGCTCCTCGGCAAACATGATCCTCTCGTAGTAAACCCAATATAGGAAAACGAATAACCCGGTAAACCATACATTTTCAGTCAGCAAAGCAACTCCCAGCCACATAAAGAAATTGCCGAGGTATAACGGATGCCTCACGATTGAGTAAATTCCGGTGGTATTTAATTCATCTGCAAGTTGACTTTCCGTGTTCCTTCCGGAGGTATTTTTAGGAGTATGTCCAACTGTATAAACACGAATTCCAAAACCGATAAAACAGACAAATAAGCAGAAAAACCGGAATATTTCTTTCAGGACAGGATCTTGAAAACCGGTCGAATTAAGTTCAGTTTGAATATATGCACCCAAGCCGGCCATTAAAATAATGAGCGGTAAAATCCCCCTGTATCTGAAAAGGTAATTCCCCTGTTTTTCAAACTCTTCCAGTAAAGCCATAGAATAAAAATTAACTCACGAAGATAGGGCATTGATGATCAAATAGCAACTTTGAGCGAGCTAACCTAACCCCGGAGCGTTGGCATCCCCGGAAAGCGGGGACCCCGCCCTTACCGCGCATGCCCAGGAGAGCCAGACCTCTTTTCCCTCAGTGCAGCGTCACGCGATCCCCGCTTTCGCGGGGATGACAATGCTTCCGCTCAAAAAGAAAGGGGTGTGGGTGTGAGTGCGGGTGTTGCTCACCATTTCACGAACCTGAATCTACTTAGAATTGTATCGTTGGCAACCGCTTCATGGGTCAGAT
>JBBAAF010000081.1:0-17557 GCA_041658425.1 Bacteroidales bacterium
GGTTAGGAGGTTAGAGGTTAGGAGGTTAGGGGTTAGGAGGTTAGGGGTTAGATGGGATGGTTTCTAAAACTTTTCAGGTTTATATATACCTTTGATTGCCCCCCATGAATAAATATAATCTGGAACATGCAATATGAAAGGATTATTTGGTGCTCTGTTGGTTATTTTAAGAAAGAACCGGCGGCTTTTCCCTGTCGGTTTATTTCTCCTGGCTGCTTGTTCTAAGCCTGAAAATTTACCTCACGTTGCAGCTTTTACCGTGGATCCTGTCAAAGGGGATACGTTGACAGTATTTCTATTTAATGCCAAAACTTCATCCGGCCCGGAGTTACAGAATTATCATTTGTATACGTAACAGTCGATTTGTTCGCAGCTAATGCACAAGAAACCAGGAAAGTTTTTGAATATCTTTTAAGGCCTGAGGCTTTTTATAACAAACTTAGACAAGAAGTCTCAGATCAAGTTGACAAGGTCATGGGTTGTCTGAACGATCATTAGATTCACTGGTTGCCGGGTCCATCACAAAAAGCTCAGATTTAAACAGAGGACAGTTATCTATTGTCGGTTATCGGTTATCGGTTGTCAGATTCGCTTATCCGCAATTCAACTGACGGTTTGATCAATGCCGGAGGAACTCTCCATAAGGTGAGAATTTCCGGGTTGCAACCCGGAATGAAGTATACCTATAAGCTTCATTCCGTTGAGCTTATTAAACTTCGTCCCTATCAGATCTATTATGGCGATATCGTGGATAATTTTGAAACTGAGTCGCAGTTGCTCGGTCCGATCATCGATACAAGCGTACGGTATTTTGCCTCAAATGTCCCTTTTGGTTTTATCCGCGGAAATCATGAAACCCGGGGATTCGGATTTCCGATGCTCATCAACGGTAATACAAACTATGTGAAGGTTGAAGCGACTCCGCAAATGCTTTCCATCAGGGTGGTATCTGATAAAGACGAGACAATTCTAAGCAAAGAGCTGCAGAAAAAGTAGCTGTTCTACCAAAGCAAAGCAATTTTACCGGTCGATTGCCTCGATTCGAGGAATTCGTGTGCCTCGGCAACCTGGTCTGCCGGAAAAGCTTTTCCCAATACAGGTCGGATAATCCCTTCTTCTGTCAATCGGCCAACTTCGGCCATAACCTCTTTCAATAACATCGGTTTATGATCGGCAATCTTAAGCATATTGACTCCAACCATCGACTGCGACTGAACTATCAGGGGAATCGGTGAGTAGAAGCCAAACCCTAAGCCAACGCGAATGGTATTCATCCGGTTCGAGTTTTTTCCACGGTTTTGAGCAGCAGTTCCATATGCCACAATCCGCCCTCCCGCGCCTAACATCTGAAACCCTTTTTTAAAACTGAGTCCTCCGATATTATCGAAAACCACATCTATCTTTTCTCCGGCCAGTGCATCTGCGATCTTTTCCTCCGGATTGTCCGAATGGGAATCGATTGGAAAATCCACGCCGATATCTTTCAGGTACGCATGTTTTTGGCGGGAAGCCGATCCATATACAATACACCCTTTTGCTTTTGCCAGTTGCACCAGCAAGGTGCCAACCCCGCCGGCAGCTGCATGAATCAGAACCCGGTCGCCCTTAAACAGCCGGATGGCAAAATCAGCGCAATAAACCGCCGTAGAGGCCTGGGTAGCTAAAGCCGTCGCCAAACCGAAATCCATGGTATCGCTCAGGGGAATCACCGCTGAGGCCTGGGTTAGTGTATATTCGGCATACCCTCCGAACCGGGACATGGCGGCAACCCGCTGTCCAACCTTAAACCCTGGTGTATCCGGTCCGATGGAGTGAATCCTTCCAGCTACATCGTACCCTAAAATTGACGGAATCGGAGGTGCATCCCTGTAAAGGCCCCGCCGCGCCATCACATCAGCATAATTCAGGCCCGATGCTTCAACCTTGACTACAACTTCCCCTATACCCGGACTGGGTACCGCGGTATCCCTTATTTCAAATGCATCTTTGCTATCACCGTTCCTGACCAGGAATATTGCTTTCATTCGTGACGACCTTTGATTTTCTCTATGCTACTTTCTCAATTATAACAAAACCGACTTGAAGATAGTTTAGTTTGGGTAAAAAAACAAGGAAGACTCAGTGCAGCGTGAAGAGGCCCCCGCCTTCGGGGGTGACAAGTGCTCACGCAGGCGGTGCTGTCATTTCCTCGATAGCGTTGTCATTCCCGCGAAAGCGGGAACCCCTTCGCTCTATCAGAGGCCTCCGCCTTCTTCGGTACCCGTCTGCTGCTTTTTAGGCAGTCTACCGGTTGCTATGGATATGAAAATGATATTATCGATTCCAAGGACGATCTCGAGAAAGGTTAAGGTCAGTAAGGCGACCCAGGCTTCTGCATGAAGAAATAATTCCATCGTTGAGGCATTTTAACGATTCAAAGATAATCGAAGCGCAATAAAAGCCATATTTTGTTACTTTGTGTACCTGTAAACTGATTGTGTACGGTATGAAGTCCCGGTTAGTATGCGTTTTTGTGATGTTATCCCTGCTCCAATGGCCGTTAGGTTATTCGCAGTTTGTGGGAAAGCCTTTTGTAATTAATTATGATAAAAGAACTTACGGAGGAGATAACCAGAACTGGTCAGTCGCGGTTGGTAAAAATGGATTAATCTATTTCGGTAATGATAAGGGACTTCTGGAGTTCGACGGATCAAACTGGAATCTCTATGCCATGCCGGATAATGGTATAGTGAGATCAGTTACCGTGGGAGATGATAACAATATATATGTGGGATCTTATCAGGAATTTGGTTACTGGAACAGGGATAACAGCGGTGTGCTTACCTATGCTTCATTAAGTAAAAAGCTTCTGGAACCCAATACATTGCATAATGATGAGATATGGAGAATCCTGGCTCATAACGGAAAGATATATTTCCAATCCTTTTCCAATATTTTCGTGTACGATGGCCAGCAGATATCCATATTGAATCCCAACTCATCAATGGTCCTGCTGATGAAGGCAAGCGGCCGGCTCTTTATTCATCTTGTAGGCCGGGGATTATTTGAAATAATCGATGATTCATTCAAATTGATACCAGGATCCGAAGCCTTTGCCCGGGACGAAATCAAGGTTCTCCTGCCTTATGAAGGCAACCGGTTCCTGGTCGGGGCTTCCGGTAAAGGAATGTTTTTATTCGACGGTTCTTCCTTTTCCGAATGGAATAATCCGGTAAATTCGTTGATCCGGTCGTCGGAACTGAACAACGGCATATCCGGAAACAACCATCTGGTAATAGGAACTATCGGCAACGGGCTCTTTATTTTGGACGATCATGGAAACCTGCAGGAGCATCTTAGTTCAGGCAATTTTCTTCAGAATAATACGATTCTTGCGATGGCCTTCGATCCTGCCGGCAATATCTGGGCAGGGCTGGATCGTGGTATTGATCTGATAAATCTTCACTCCGGTATGGATTTTTATGTGGATCCGTCCGGTACTATGGGATCTGTTTATGCTGCGGTGTTGGATGGTGTGGATTTACTGGTCGGGACTAACCAAGGACTCTACCGGTATCGATTTATCCCCGGTGAAGGATACATCCAGCCACGCGCAATCGCAGGATTGAATGGACAGGTTTGGGATCTGAAAAACATTGATAGTGAAATACTTTGCGGCCATACTAGCGGAACTTACCGGATTAACGGTAATCAGGCGACCCGGATTTCTGACATTACCGGCGGTTTTGAGATCAGGAGAATTCTCGACCGTAACCGGGATTTTTTACTTCAGAGCACCTACAGTGCGTTTGCTATTTATACTTCGGTAAATAATAAATGGATGTTGGCTCATTCTGTACAGGGCTTTTATGAGCCTATCAGTAATTATGAAAGCGATCACCTGGATAATATATGGTGTGCCCATGCTACCCGGGGAGTTTTTAGGATCAGGTTGAAGCCCGACCTTAATTCAGTGGAATCGACCGAAATGTACGGGAAAGAAAAAGGTTTGGCAGCCGACAGGCATATCAACGTGGCTAAAGTCGAGAATCGGATTGTATTTCCCACCGGTTCGGGTTTATATACCTGGGATGATCTCAACGATACTGTTATTTTATACAGCCAGCTCAACGAAAAGATTGGCGATTTTGCAAATGCCCGGCAAATTATCAGATCCCGCGAAAATTACTATTGGTTTATTCGCGGCAATGATATTGCCTTGTTCAGAATCACAGGCTTCAGCGTGGAACCCGTTTTTCGTTATGATTTTTCCATGCAGGGGCTCTACCTGAACAGCCGGTTCCCAAAGATAATCAGTCTGAAAGAAGGACTGCACCTTGTTTGCCTGGACAATGGATTTGCCTTATTTGATGAGACCGGGCTGAGATCGCTTGAGCCTCCTGCACCGGTGCATATCAGGAAGGTCAGAGCCGTCAGCCGAAGCGGTAAAATGATGAATCTTCCGATCGATTCCATTCGTAAGGTTATCCTTATACCTAATAATTTCCGGAGCCTGACTTTTGATTTTTCTGCCGGAACCGGATACAGGCATCCATTGTATCGGACATGGCTGGAAGGGCTCTATCAAAACTGGAGTCTCTGGATGAATCAATCCTCTTTGTCCTTTACCCGGCTTCCTGCAGGTGATTACCGGATGAATATTGTTTCGATGAATATTAACGGATTACCCGGACCAACCATTACCTATTCATTTGTCATTCGGCCGCCCTGGTTCGGTTCAATTCTGGCCCTGAGCATATATGGATTTTTGGTTATCGGATTTATTATTCTGTTAAGGATTCTTTTTCTAAAACGGCTCAAGCTTCATAAGCAAAAGATCGAGGAAGAAGAGATTGAAAAACGCCGACAGGAAATGTTAAAAGCAGAACAGGAAGTGATCAGGCTTAGGAATGAAAAGCTGGAAACTGAGGTGAATTTTAAAAATATTCAGTTGGCGGATTTTACCATGAGCGTAATTAAGAGAAACGAACAGCTGATCCGCATACGCGACGAATTCATGCGACAGTCGGGAGATAAGGGCACTGCCTATTCCCGGGCTTTTCAGGAAAAAATCATCAGGCTTTTCGATAAACAGCTCTCTTCGGAAGATGACTGGCAAACTTTCGAGACTCATTTCGATCAGGCACATCAGGATTTTATCAACCGGCTTAAAGAAACTTTTCCGCATCTCACGCAAAGTGACCTCAAACTATGCGCCTACCTTCGGCTCAATATCTCTTCCAAAGAAATCGCCCATCTTCTGAATATTTCGCTTCGGGGTGTGGAAGTCAGGAGATACCGCTTGCGTAAACGAATCAATCTCAGCACCGAAGAGAATTTGTATGAGTTCCTCTTAAAGTTCTGACGTACTATTGTAGTACTCCTGTGAAACCTTCAGTTTACATGACGTAGTGATGTGAAACTAGTTTATTATAAAACCTTTGGCATCCTGCTTAATTTTGGAATACATCATAGCCAAACTGTACTGATCTTATGCAAATTATGTTTCCAACCAAAACCCTCCTTATCGCCGGTTGCCTGTTATTGGCTGCCGGTGCTTGCCGGAATTCCGGTGACAAACCCACCAATGAAGAGAAAAAAGCCTTCACCGATGATTTGAAACGAAGAACTTTCGAATTCTTCTGGGATCGGATTGATCAATCTACTTATCAAACCGATGACCGGTATCCGACTCCACACCCTTCCAGCATTGCTGCAACTGGTTTTGGATTGGCTTCATATACCATTGGAATCCACAATGGATTTATTACACGTGAAGCCGGTTCAAACCGGGTTCTGAAAACATTGGATTGGATGTGGAAATCACGCCAGGGTGCAGATCCTGCCGGGATCACCGGTTATAAAGGGCTGTTCTACCATTTTTTGAATTACGGCAGCGGAACCCGCAATCAGACCAATGAACTGTCAACGATTGATACGGGTTTACTGATGGCCGGTATTTTAACCTGCCAATCCTATTTTGATCAGGATAACGCAAGTGAGACAAGAATCCGTGAATTGGCCGACTCATTGTATTTGCGGGTGGAATGGGACTGGGCAATGAACGGCCAGGAAAGTATGTCGATGGGCTGGCACCCGGAAAAGGGCTTTTTACCGTCGACCTGGAACGGTTACAATGAGGCCATGATCCTGATTATTATGGCTATAGGCTCGCCTTCTCATGGAATTCCGTCTGAAGCCTGGACAACTTGGTGTGATACCTACAAATGGGAGAACTTTTACGGTTATGAACATGTGAATTTCAGTCCGCTGTTTGGCCACCAATATTCTCATATGTTTATCGATTTCAGGGGAATAAAGGATAATTATATGAAATCCCGCGGCATCGATTACTTTGAAAATGCCCGCAGGGCAACCCTTTCCAATCGTGCTTATTGCATCGAAAATCCAAAAGGATTTAAAGATTATTCCGCTAATATCTGGGGACTGACTTCCTCTGATGGTCCGCCTGAAACCAGGGTGATCAACGGCAGGCAGGTAAACTTTGCCACTTATAGTGCAAAAGGGGCCAGTGCAATATATATTAATGATGATGGGACCATTACCCCAACTGCGGCGGGAGGGTCAATTCCATATGAGCCTGAAATCTGTATTAATTCTCTGTATTATATGAAGCAGAAATATGGCGAAATGCTTTATCAGCAATACGGATTCAAGGATGCATTTAATCCCTCCTATACATTTGATACGAAACATCCCGAAGGATGGTTTGATGTTGATTACCTCGGAATCGACCAGGGACCGATATTGATTCAATTGGAGAATTATGAAACCGGATTAATATGGAATACGTTAAAGAAGAACCCTTATATCGTAAACGGTCTGCGTAAGGCCGGTTTTACCGGAGGGTGGCTTGATGAAACAAAACCGATCAACCTATAAAATCTGAATAAAAAACCTGCTTATGAAACGTATCAACCTGAAAATCATTATCCTTTTAATCCTGATCCTTACCGGGAACTCTTTTGTGATTGCACAAAACAGGGTTGTCACAGGGAAGGTTACGGGGTCGGATACCGGAGAAACCCTTCCGACAGCAACGGTTGCTGTTAAGGGAACAACGCGCGGTGTTATAACCGATATGAATGGTAATTACCAGATCGAAATTCTACCCGGAGATGCCATACTGAAGTTTTCTTTTGTCGGCTATGAACCTCAGGAAGTGGAGATTGGAAACAAAACCGTGATCAATGTTGCCCTGCAAGTAAAAAGATCTACGCTGGAAGAGGTGGTTGTAATCGGATATGGTACAGTGAGGAAAAGCGATCTGACCGGGGCGGTTAGTTCCGTGAAATCCAAAGACCTGGTAAAAATAACCTCTATCAACCCGGAGCAGAATCTTCAGGGTAAAGTTACAGGGGTGCAGGTGACCAGTACCTCCGGAGCTCCGGGGGCAACTCCGGTGGTGCGGATCAGGGGAGTCGGAACATTTAATAATTCATCGCCGATCTATGTGGTTGATGGGGTCATTCTGGATAATATCTCTTTCCTCAACTCAGGCGATATCGCCTCCATGGAGGTTTTAAAGGATGCATCCGCAACCGCTATCTATGGTTCGAGGGGTGCCAACGGAGTCATTATCGTTACTACCAAAACCGGAACAAAGGGGACTGATAAGCCGGTGTTCAGTTTCTCCTCAGAATTCGGGATGCAGTACCTGGCTAAGAAGATCGATCTGCTTAATGGAAAGGAGTTTGCAATTATTACCAACGAAATCGTACCGGGGACCTATAATAATGTGGATGCGGTTCCGGATACCGATTGGCAGGATCTCATTTTTAATCCGGCACCCATGCACAACAGCCAGTTTTCGATATCCGGTTCTACCCCTAAGACCGAATATTACGTGAGTTTCGGGCTTTTTCAGCAGGATGGCATCATCGACAAATCGAGTTATAAACGGTACACTATCAAGATCAATAATGCTTATAAATTAACCGATCATATCAAATTCGGCAATAATTTCACCCTTGCGCCCTATCAACAGCAGAATGCACCTAACGTGACTTATTCCGTATACCGTGCCCAGCCATTATTGAATCCTTATTATCCGGATGGATCCTATGGAGTGGTCTACAATGTGGGAAATCCGCTCGCCGACCTCGAGTATTATAACAATTACGGATCAGGAGTGCGCGGGGTAGGGAATATCTATGGTGAATTCACCTTTCTCGATGGTTTTACACTGAGATCAAGTTATGGTGTGGATGCCGGTTTCGGCAAGGCTAAGAGTTTTACACCGGCGTTTACTGTTTATAACCCCGACGGAACCGCCACCCAACAACAGAATGTGCTGAGTGATATCTATAAAGGCAATTCTGAGAATATGAGCTGGCTGTGGGAGAATACACTGAATTATACGAAAACATTTGGCATACACAGCATTAATGCAGTGGCCGGTTATACCATGCAGGAAACCAAATCGGAATCCCTTGGCTTGTCGGGCGAAAATGTTATCCGTAACGGCAGTGATTTCTGGTACATCGGGCCTCCCTATGTTTACGATCCATCGAACAATGTCAATACTATACAATCCATATCCAACGGGGTGGATCCCAATCAGTATTATTCCATGCTGTCCTACCTTTTCAGGGCGAATTATACGCTGATGGACAAGTATATGTTCACGGTCACATTCAGGCGCGACGGATCATCGAAATTTGCCAAAGAGAATCGCTTCTCCAATTTCCCGTCATTGGCTGCAGGATGGAATATCGGGCGTGAGAAATTCATGGAAAAACTGCCAATGTTCACTACGATGAAAATCAGGGCAAGCTGGGGGATAATCGGGAACGAGAAGATCAGCTATTTTGATCGGTTTGCACGGGTTAAGTCCGACATCGTTGCCATAATCGGTCAACCCGATATGGCAATAGCTGCGGCATCTTACGGTAAAAGCGGCAATCCCAATCTGAAATGGGAAAGTACCACTCAAACAGACATCGGTTTGGAATTCGGAATGATCAAAAACAAACTGACCGGGGAATTTGATTTCTACAACCGGGTTACCGATGACATCCTGGTTGAACTGTCCACTCCCGGGCACATGGGTAACGGTTTGGGACAGAAAATCCGGTATAATGCCGGTTCCGTGCTGAACAGGGGATTTGAGCTGAGTCTGAACTGGCGGGATCAGGTTGGTGAGTTTACTTATGGTTTCGGTGTTTTAGGATCAACCATTCATAATGAAGTTTTATCCATTGGCGGTGCCAGCGGGGTGGACTCATTATTGATCGGAGGGTACCTTGTAAATGGGCAGACAGTTACCCAAAGCCGCGTTGGCCTTCCAATCGGGGCATTTTTCGGTTATGTTACGGATGGGGTGTTCCAGACCCAGGAAGAGCTGGATGCCTACCCGCATTCATCCCAGGCTGAAGTGGGCGATCTGCGCTTTGTTGATACCAATGGCGACGGCAAACTTAACGGTCTCGACCGTACCTATCTGGGCTCCTCAATCCCGAAATTCGTATATGGATTCAACTTCGAGCTCGCCTATAAGGGGTTTGAATTTTCGGCTGATTTCCAGGGCCAGACGGGAAATAAAATATTCAACGGAAAAGAAGTAGTACGCCCTGATCCCTACAATTTTGAGCAGCATGTGTATAACAGGTGGACCGGTCCGGGCACCAGCAATACTGAGCCAAGGTCCTCATTTGGCGGATATAACTTCTCGATTTCTGACCGGTTTGTACAGGATGGCTCGTTCATGAGGCTGCGAAATGTTACGCTGGCTTACCGGGTTCCTGAATCCTTCGCGAAGAAATTCAAGCTGAACGACCTGAGAATTTATCTGAAAGGAACCAATATATACACTTTAACGCAATTTACCGGTTATACGCCGGAGATCGGCAGCTATGACGTGCTCTCCAATGGTATCGATCACGGCACTTACCCGGTTACTGCAGTTTATTCCGTTGGTCTTAATTTAACATTTTAAGCAAGATGAAAGCACTGATAAAAATTACTATAGCATCCGTCCTGCTTATTCTTCCTTTGGCAGGATGTGAAGATTTTCTTCAGAAAAATCCACAGGGCGAACTAACCCAGGAGGTTTTCCCGCAAACGGTTTCGGATGCCATGCTCGCAACCAATGCCGTTTATTCCAGTATCAGGGATTGGTTTTATAATGCAGGCGGTTACCCGATTCTCGACATTATGTCGGATGATTCGCACAAGGGGAGTAATCCCAATGATCAGTTAACGACAATAGGGCCTTACGATTCCTTTAAATTCACGGTTACCGGAGATGGATTGGATCGCTGGTGGAGCACTCTTTACGAAGGAATCAAACGTGCGAATGTGGTCATTGAGAAGGTTCCGTCGATTGTCATGGACGAATCAGTTAAAGCTCAATGTATTGCCGAAGCCAAATTCCTGAGGGCTGTATATTATTTTGATCTGGTTCGTGCCTGGGGTGGCGTTCCAAAAGTGACCACCGTTACACCGCCGCTTCAGCTGGCCCGGTCGACAAAGGAAGAAATTTATCAATTGATCATTGAGGACCTCGGATATGCCATCGATAATCTTCCGGAGAAAAGTTTACAAGAGATGAAAGATCGCGGACGTGCCACCAAGGGTGCGGCAAAGTCGCTGAGAGCAAAGGTTGCACTGTTTCAAAATGATTTTCCTGGCGCTGAACAATACGCACTGGAAGTGATCCGATCGGGTGAATATGACCTGGAGCCGGTATTTGCTGATGCCAACGGCAAAAATGGTGAGCATGGAATAGAATCGGTTTTTGAAGTCGGCGCGATGGAGGTGGAAGGAACATTTGGTGATCAATATGCAAATACACAGGGAGTCCGGGGAACTCCTAACAGGGGATGGGGTTTTAATCGTCCTTCGGAAGATCTTCGGAATTCATTTGAACCGGGTGATCCAAGGCTGGATGCCACGATCATTGATCTGGGTGAAACGCTCGACGGCATTAAGATCATGGGAGACGGAACTACTCCTGATTTTCTGTACGATGCAGAGGGGAAAATCATTGAACGCGAATGCTATAACCAGAAAGTATGGGTACCGGGCAATAACACGATTACCCAATTTGGCCATAACCGCCGGATCATCCGTTATGCGGATGTTTTATTAATGGCTGCCGAGGCTCTGAATGAAAATAATAAACCCGGTGATGCGTTAGTTTATCTGAACAAGGTTCGTCAAAGGGCACGTGATGGGAATCCTGCAATTTTGCCTGATATCACTGAAACCGGGAAAGATAATCTTCGTAATATCATCTTAAATGAAAGACGCCATGAACTTGCTCTCGAAGGACATCGTTTCTGGGATCTGGTTAGAACAGGTAAAGCGGCAGCGGTGTTTGGCCCGCTTGGTTTCGTGGCCGGTAAGCACGATTTTTTACCAATCCCGCAAACTGAAATTGATATCTCTCAGGGAATCCTGGTACAAAATCCGAATTGGAATTAACATAATATTTAATTAATCTAAGAATTTAATTAATCTAAGAATTCAATTAATCTAAGTTTCACATTAAATAACCAATTTATGAAAAGGAAAAGTGTTTTTTTAAGTGTAATTCTTGTAACGGCGATGTTCGCTGTTATACTGAGCAGTTGCAAGAAAGAACCGACGGATTTTACGTTGGCTGCTATGGTGACAGGAACCATTGATTTGAATGGTGCTACCTCACCGAATACTGTTCCGGTTAAACCTGCAATCGTGGCTACCTTCAATACCGACGTTGATGTAGCTACGGCTGTTCCTGCAAACGTTGCCCTGGTTCAGGATTATGACAAGGCTGTTATGGCTGTAACCGTTACCGCCAGCGGGAAAACAATTACTGTTACCCCAACTGAAGACCTTGGCAATGGTGCGTTGTATAAACTCACGCTTTCAGCCGGACTGAAATCTACCGGTGGATTAGCATTGACTTCTGTTGCCCGCACTTTTACCACTCTCGGAACTTTTGTTCCTAAAGGTGCTATTGCTTACTGGAACTTCGAGGATAATGCCAATGACCAGATCGGTGCATACGATCCGGCATCCGGCGGCGTGGTTGCAATCACTTATGCAGCATCACGTAATACTGCTGCCGGCAAGGCCGCTACTTTCGATGGTGCCACCAGCATTATTGAAGTTCCAAATGGAGATGTTCTGATGAATTCCCCGGATTTCACGTTAAGTTTCTGGGTAAAAACCAATTCAACAGGCCATTTAGATGCAGGCGGTAACCCGGCTGGCTATTTCGTTATAGGCTTGGCAGCCTTCTACGGCTTCCAGTTTGAAATTACATCTGATTTTAGCTGGTGCAAACTGGCAGCACGCTATGACATCGGTGGCGGTGAGTCCTCATCAGAAGATCTCTGGTTCCCGGGTGATGGCAAGACCAAGGACAACGGCGGATGGCAAGGATGGGAATTCTGCAAGGACCTGACCGGTTCCGGTGGAGTCGCCGGCCTGCTCAAAGACAAATGGGCCCAGGTAGTTTGCATGTTTGAGGCTTCCACAAAACGTGGAACCATGTTTATCAACGGTGAAAAGATGAAAGTTTTCAACTTCAACCTATGGCCTGATGGCGATGCCAAACGGAATGTTACCGGCATGAAATATGGCGGTACTGCTCCGGAAACTGTTAATGAACTGGCATTCGGCTTTATCCAGTCGAGAGCTGGTACCCTCTGGGATACTGAGCCTTGGGGTGGTTATGATTTCCCGACTTCCAACCACTTTAAAGGTCAGCTCGATGACATCAGGATCTTCCATAAGGCCCTGACTGAAACTGAAATTCAGCTCATGTATAACTCTGAAAAGTAGATCTCAGTTATTGCAACTTAAGGGAGGATTCGGGGTCATCCTGAACCCTCCCTTTTTTTTCATTTAAGCCGCTTATCCGCTTTAAACAAGTGTGGATTTTATTTTTAATAAGACTTCTCCGAATCAATTCAAAAACAAGGTCACCACAATAGGCACATTGAAAACCCATATTTCCATCCTTTTTGCAGTTACATGCATATTGGTAACGATAATATCCTGCAAACCTGATCCGGTTAACCATGGTACAATTCAGTTGGTCCGTGTTATGGCCGGGGACATCACATTGAGTGCCGATGTAACATCAGCTGATATCCGGGCTGATGCCAATTTTATTATTGAATTCAGCAGTGCAGTGGATACATTATCTGTACGCAATGCCGTTACCCTGAAAACTGAAGCCGGCAGTCCGGAGGCCTGCAACTTCTCCTATTCCGGTGACCTGAGCATTGTTACTCTTAATCCTGCACAAAACCTTGATGTTCTGACGACTTATAACCTAACGATTGGTGCCGGGATCAAAGGTGCGTTAGGCGAATCCTTCCCTGGCATAGTGTACAAACTGACAACGGCAAAGGGAAAACTCACCTTAAAAAATATTACTTTGAATGGATTGCCGTTTAAAACCGCCAAGCCACTCATAAACATTGATTTTAAGCATATTGCTTTAGCAGCTGAATTTTCAGCTCCTATAAAATCAGCTGATTATCTGCCTTTTTTTACTCTTTCCGGCGGGATCACTCTGAACGGAACCCTATCGGCTGACAACAGTTTCGTAACATTTAATAATTCTGATCCACTGAAAGGGTACACCAAATACTTTTTTACCATCTCGTCAAACCTGACTTCCGAGGCAGGATATTCCTTTGACGGTTTTTCAAATTCATTTTATACAGCGCTGGATTCCACCGATAAATTTCCGAGGATTTCAGATGACGAACTTATTGATCTTGTGCAACGGCAAACCTTCGGCTATTTCTGGGAATTCGGCCATCCATTATGCGGATTAGCCAGGGAGCGGAACACATCAGGAGATATTGTAACCATCGGGGGCTCGGGTTTTGGCGTTATGTCGCTGATAGTGGGAATGGAACGCCAGCACATTAGCCGGGATGACGGTTTGAACCGGTTGGACCAGATCCTGCATTTCCTGGAAACCTGCGACCGGTTTCATGGAGCCTGGCCGCATTGGCTCAATGGGGTGACCGGTAAAACTGTTCCTTTCAGTACTTTGGATAATGGCGGTGATATCGTGGAAACCTCTTTCATGATTCAGGGATTGCTGGCTATGCGGGAATATCTGCATGGTACCGATCCTCGTGAGGAATTGCTGATATCGAGGATCTCAAATCTTTGGGAAACGGTTGAATGGGACTGGTTTACGAGGGGTGAAGATGTTTTGTACTGGCACTGGTCGCCTACCAATTTTTTCAATATGAACTACCGGATCAGGGGGTATAACGAAACTCTCATCACTTATGTGCTCGCGGCCTCATCGCCCACCCATGCAATTCCTGCATCAGCATATCACAAAGGTTATGCCGGCAATGGATCCATCCGTAACGGCAAAAAATATTTCGGAATTGTTCTTCCGCTCGGATGGGATTTTGGCGGGCCGTTGTTTTTTACGCATTACCCTTTTCTGGGACTTGATCCCCGGAATTTGCAGGATGATTATGCCGATTACTGGGTGCAAAATGTTAATCAATCGCTTATCAATATGAGCTACTGCATTGCCAATCCGAAAAATTACATCGGATATAGTGCTGATTGCTGGGGACTTACGGCAAGCGATAATCAATCAGGATACAGTGCCCATTCTCCAACAAACGACCTGGGTGTGATAACTCCAACTGCTGCGATCTCTTCGCTCCCGTATACACCTGAGCAATCGATGAAAGCCATTCGTCATTTTTATTACCAACTGGGTAATAAACTTTGGGGACCCTACGGATTCTATGATGCATTTAATGTTACCTATGGCTGGTGGGCCAATTCATACATTGCCATTGACCAGGGGCCGATCGTCGTGATGATTGAGAATTACCGGTCGGGGCTTCTTTGGAAATTGTTCATGACTTCTCCGGAGGTCAGATCCGGATTAACCAAGCTGGGCTTTACCTATTAAATTGCTTGCCATGAAATCTAACCTCTTGCGGATTAGTTTTTTAATTTTTCTTTTTGCCATCCCGGGAATAGCCTGTACGAAACGGGTAGAGATAGATCGTACCCGGGAAAAGTTTGTCAATTCACTGCTGTCAAAAATGACTCTCGAAGAAAAGATCGGGCAGATGACTTTATATACAAGCGGTTGGGATATTACCGGCCCGGTTTTGAACGAGAATTACCGGAAAGATATCCTTGAAGGCCGTTGCGGCAACTTGTTCAATGCCCATACTGTTGCCTATAACAGGGAATTGCAGAAGATTGCAGTAGAAAAAACCCGCCTGAAAATCCCGCTCTTGTTTGGTTATGATGTGATTCACGGATATAAAACGATATTTCCGGTTCCGCTGGCCGAGGCTTGCTCCTGGGATCTGGAACTGATTGAAAAATCGGCGCGACTGGCCGCTAAAGAAGCTGCCTCTGCAGGCCTTAACTGGACATTCGCACCCATGGTGGATATTGCACGCGACCCTAGGTGGGGCAGGGTGGCAGAAGGTGCCGGCGAAGATCCCTACCTGGGAGGGCTGATTGCAGCTGCCCGTACACGCGGTTTTCAGGGAGATAGCCTGTCGGATCCTTTAACGCTGGCGGCATGTGTCAAACATTTTGCTGCTTACGGAGCGGCTGAGGGGGGGCGTGATTACGGCACAGTGGATATGTCGGAGCGAACCCTTCGTGAAGTTTATCTGCCGCCCTACCAGGCAGCTGTTAAAGCGGGTGCCGCAACCGTGATGTCGTCCTTCAATGAATTGTTTGGTTCCCCGGCCACAGGCAGCCGGTTCCTGCTGTATCAGATTCTTAGAAAAGAATGGGGATTCAATGGATTGGTGGTTACGGATTACACTTCGATCAATGAGATAGTCAAGCATGGATATTCCGTGGATGAGAAGCAGGCTGGTGAGCAAGCGCTTACAGCCGGAGTGGATATGGATATGCAGGGGGGAGTGTATCAGAATTACCTGGTTCAATTGGTTAAGGAAGGGAAAATCACAGAGAGCCTTATAGATCAGGCAGTTATTCGGGTATTGAATCTGAAATACGATCTCGGGTTATTTGATGATCCCTATCGCTATCTCGATGATCAGCGGGAGAGGGCCAATACATTTTCCGTTGAGATGATGGCCCATTCGCTCGATATTGCTCAGAAATCCATTGTTTTGCTGAGGAATGAGGCTTTTAACGGAGCACGGCAGCTGCCTTTATCGCCAGCTGTCCGAAGGATTGCCCTTATTGGCCCGCTGGCGGATAATAGGATTGATATGCTTGGAACCTGGCACGCTGCCGGGGATGAAACACGTGTGGTAACCGTTCTGGAAGGACTGAAAAAGGCCCTGCCTGAAAGTCAGATCAGCTTCACCAGGGGTTGTGAAACTTTCGGAGAAAACCGGTCAGGTTTTACTGATGCCATCCGCACTGCTTCGAATTCCGATCTGGTTATCCTGGCAATAGGAGAGAACTATGGACAGAGTGGTGAAGCTGCCAGCCGGTCAATTCTTGGATTACCCGGTGTTCAGCAGGAGTTGCTCGAAAAAATCATGGCCACGGGAAAGCCGGTAGTTGTGCTCCTAATGGCTGGCCGCCCGCTCGTGATTCCCTGGATGGCACAGCATGTACCTGCCATTTTAAATACCTCGCACTTAGGAACATGCGCCGGAGATGCAATTGCTAACGTATTGACCGGCAAATACAACCCTTCGGGTAAGCTCACCATGAGCTTTCCGCAGAATGAAGGTCAGATCCCTGTTTATTACTCCATGAAAAACACCGGTAGGCCGCTGGATCCGGCGAATAACTACACCAGTAAATATCTGGATATTCCAAATGAGCCTCTGTACCCGTTTGGATATGGGCTCAGTTACACCAGTTTTAAGTATTCAGATCTGAAACTGAGTTCAAAGCAAATCTCTATGGCAGACACGCTGACTGTAACCGTTCAGGTTGCCAACACGGGTTCTGCAGCAGGGGAGGAGGTTGTACAACTGTATGTAAGGGATTTGGTGGGCACTATTACGCGACCGGTTAAAGAGCTTAAGGGATTTAAAAAACTAATGCTTCAGGTTGGCGAATCAGTTGCGGTAAAATTTACTCTTTCTGCCGACGACCTGCGTTTTTACACCGCTGATCTGACTTATGCCGCTGAGCCGGGAAAGTTCAACGTTATGGTTGGGACGAGTTCGGCAGAGTACCTTGAGACGGGGTTTGAGCTTCGATAGGCCTCAGTGTAGCGTCAAGAGGTCCCCGCCTTCGCGGGGATGACAGGGGGTGGAGAAAGTAGGAATTTTGAGATCCGAAGACCAATTCTGAATTCTGAAGTTTAAGATTCAAGTAACGCTTGGGCTGGCTTTTCATTAACCCCAGACTTCAGTCTGGGGATTCAAATCTGGGACCAGACTGCTTAACCGACAACCCACAACCATCACAACCATCACAACCATCACAACCATCACAATCGACAATTCTTAAAATAGTTTCATTAAGTGCCTGTCGAGCAGGTTAGTGTAAACCTGCTCTTCGATCGGATCGCGGTAATAATCCAGTGCATCCATAAATTCTTTGCCCATCTCAGCAGCTGCTTTGTAGGAAATATGGATGAGTTGCCTGAAGTGAGGGTTGTAATCCC
>JBBAAF010000082.1:0-17263 GCA_041658425.1 Bacteroidales bacterium
AAGAATAGAATGAATATGATACTGGAAAATACCATCGGGCCAATATTCGTAGAGACGCATAATTGCGTCTCTCTCTTGATTTTGGTAAAAGAGACGCAATTTTGCGTCTCTACATTATCTTATCGTACCCAGAGCCGGGGTACCGTAACTATTATACAATTTTTAATGTAAACATTACCATTATTACACTTTTAGACCATATTCACTATTGTTTGTGATGGGTTCAAAGTTATATAAATCATGGAAAAGTTAACTGTTGACCGCACCTAAGACCGCACCTATGCAATGTAATACCTACCCAAAACGCCATGTCAGGAATAAATCCACAGTTCAAACTCAAAGTTGCAAATAAGCAGGGTCTATCAATGATCTTTCTTCGGTTGTACTATGAAGATCAGCGTCTGACCTACTATCTGCGATCTCTATTAATCCGAATCATTGGATCAAGGAAGAACAGCGCCCCTACCTGGCCAAAAAGGAATTTAAAATTCCACCACCAGATGGTCCGATCAGGCACTACCAGGATATCAAAGATCAATTAGACAGATATAGGACAGAAACCAAAAGAATTTATGGCAATTTTCGCTACAACGGTCAAATTCCCTCCAAAAAACAGATGAAGGAGGAATTGGACAAGGTCTTTTGCCAACAGACTGACCAACCAAAACCCTTATGTTCCTATCCTACATAGAGGATTTTATTGCAAGATCGAGTAAGAAACCTAATACCATGCGGAATTATCAGACCACCAAAAACCACATTGAAGCCTTTGAGAATAAAACCGGTAAGAAATATCGTCTTACCGAGATTGATCTGAACTTTTATGATGCGTTTGTCCGGTACATGGTCGAGAAACCTTCAAAAGTCAATACCATATTTACACATATCAAGAATATCAAGGTTTTTCTAACAGATGCGTTCGATCACGGGGTTGATATGAATCTGGACTTCCGAAAAAGACCTTTCAAAACAGTTAGTGAAGAAATAGATGCCATTTATCTAACTACCAGTGAGATTGATAGTATAGCGGGGTTGGAACTTTCGGCTAACCTTAAATATGATAGAGTCAGGGATTGGTTCCTTGTAGGATGTCTAACCGGTCTTCGATATTCAGACTATCATCAACTTCGAAAAGAAAATCTTAATCCTTATAAGGATACCTACATTTTAAAGATCCGAATGGTCAAAACAGACGTACTGATAGCGGTGCCATTGAAGCCACAGGTTTTGGATATTCTAAAAAAATACAACTAGGAAATGCCCAAGGTCATGTCAAATCAGAAGGCCAACGAATACCTGAAAATAATTGCCTCATCCGCTAAATTGAATGATCAAGTTTTGTTGCATTCTACTATTGGAAATTCAAGGCAAGAGGATGTTTTTTATAAATGGCAATTAGTATCAACACATACTGCTCGGCGCTCTTACGCCACAAATGAATATCTTGAAGGTAAGTCACCAATGGAAGTGAAAATGACCACAGGGCATCAAACTGAAAAGTCTTTTCTCAAATATATTCGTCTAACACCGGAAGAAAATGCAAGGAGAATGATTGATCATGCATTGGATATTCAAAACTCGGAAAAAGTCGACACAGTTGAGGCCAAGAAAAAACCTGCTGGGAATGCGTTAAAGGACTCCAAAAATCAAACAGTGCAATAAATGGCTAATCAATCAAACAAGGATCGTCGCCAGTCTCTTTATGACCGTTACTCGAACAACTTGAATATGGTCAAGAAATGCCTGGGCGTAATCGTGGCATCGGGAGAAGGTGATACAAAAATTGAGATTTCGGGAAATGTCTATATCTGCCCACTTTGCCTCAACGGTTTTGAGGAATCTACACTTGATCAAAAACATCAAAATCCACTAACATTAGAACATATTCCTCCATCCTCATTGGCAGGGCGGCCAATGATCCTAACCTGTAAAAATTGCAATAATAAGAGTGGCGAAAAACTTGACCACCTAATCTTAACATCTTTTACGGCCGAAGCCTTTTTGGCTGGTAAAAAGAACATGCCAATTAATGCGAAGATTTCTATCAATGATCAAAACAGGTTTTCAGTTTCTGCCGAAATCTCCGGTGATAAGGAATTTGAATTTCTGGCACAAGGTAAAAATCCGAGATATGCACGGAGTCAAATGGATAGCCTTAAAACTGATTGGCAAAACAGTAGGATGAAGTTGTCCTTTCAGGTTCCGGCTAAAGGGCAGGTTGCAATAGGTTTATTAAGAATAGGGTATCTTCGGGCCTACTCATTCTTTGGACACGCACTATTAATAGATGCCAATAGTAGCAGGCTACGAAATCAAATACAGAATCCAAACGAAAGTAATTTGCCTCACGCCGGCGTGTTTAATTTGAATCCAGGAATTAACACTAAAGATGGTGTTTACCTAATCAAAAAACCCATCCGATCATATCTTGTAGTTTTTACGATTGGACGAAACCAGTATAAAGAACAAATCGGTGTTTTGATTCCCGGTCCTGGTGTAGAAGGTTGGAACGATTACCTGACAATGACAAATATCTTGCCCAATTCAGAACTGATAATCAATTATATTACCGATTTTAATTGCATTGATGAATTTGGGTTTGTCGATGGTTATTTTCAGTTTTGGTTCCTGGCTTTTCATGGTAAACCTTAATCCATTATAACCTTATGGAAGATTGATCATATGGGTAGAGCGGCATAATCCTCGTATTGTACTAATAAGATTAGTCGTACCCGAACTCCAACATTGTAACTTTCACATTTTACTTCCAATCGCCCAATCGGGATCGATCCGGGTTTCAGAACAGTATATTAACCACAGGATTGATGTGGAAGATCCTCGAGAAATTGACACTTACGCATACAACCCAACCTCACTTTTACCCTCCCCAGGAGGCGGATCTGGTCTTATAGTGTAGCAGATCCACCACTTTCTTTGACAGTTTTAAGGAATGTTGTCACCAGGTGCTGTTTGGGATCAACTAATGGAATATGGTGATTGTGCAGTACCGTTCCCCTTGTCCTTTCAAATACCATTCCCCTATGGGTCGAAATTGCAATACTAACCAAGGTTGTTTCCAGAACTGGGTCCATATCGAAGTCATTCTGTGGGTCACGAATGGTTAGATACTCCTTTAAGTCTTTAACCAGGTAGTTAATTCTTGACTTAAAGTGCATAACTGGCAACTGATTGTCTGGACGGGTAAAATCTGTTACCACCGCCACCCCGATCAAGTCCGTCTCAAGATTCCAATTGTAATTAACCCCGAATAATATGGCTAAAGAACCAAGAACTTTTCCGTTCTCATCGAGGGAATTCTCCAAATTATAGGAGAACCCGAATTCTTCGATTGAATGCAATGCGAAACTAAGCGGCTCCTTCATGAGTAAGAGAATTTACAGTGGCATGAAACAAACTGCTAACAGTATTTTGGTTTAAGTATGGAACAAAGTCGTGAAGACTTCCGCCATTAACAGGTATTCCGGTAGAAACTTGAAATGTAACGGACTTAGTATTAGTAACATCTTCTTGTAGAACATTTTCCAGGTCCTTCCAGTCAATTCTCGGAACTTTTCCTATCGCTAATGAAAGTTCGACCATCTTGCTGATGCGGTGATCAAAATCACCATTAAGTATCTGAGTAACATATCCCTTTGTTACGCCTAAGCGTTTAGCAAGTTCTGTCTGGTTGATCCCTTCTTTATCCAAATAATTTCTTATCTGGTCAAAAAGTTCAGATTGGATTTTAGCCATCCAATACTCTGGACTTTTAAGTAATTCCTTCCTATCCATTTGGGCTAATCTTTTGCTGTTTAATCTCTGTTGCTATCTGTTTAACTCTCTTTATATCTTGATCTTGGCCTGTACCTTTGAATCCCCCGAATATGACAATTTTACCTCCTGGCAAACTCATCCCATAAATCCGTAAGTGCTTGGTCTTGAATTCAAATGCACCAGTATCTTCCTTCCCTTCGTCCAAGGGATGAAACTTAGCATAAGGTATAAGTTGTTTGTTTGCACACCTTTCCATCCAAAGATGAATTGCATTGAATTGTCCTTTATATACCAATGGCAAGTCGTTTTCAAATTGCTCAATTGGAACCTCACCATTAATTTCCAGTTTAAAGAATGGTATTGTTCCTTTAATAGCATCCATCTTATGAAACGCAAACTTATTCATTTTTGTTTAGTTATTACTAAACTATTAAAAAATTTAACATTTACCCTACCATCGGCCATTCTTTATACTGTCCCTCCGCCTGTACAATAATCTCGGCCAGGATTACATTCAACTCAGCCAAATCCACCTTCCCCCTGAGTTCTCTCTTAACCGCAAGCCTTATGGCGGCCCGTGCATTCTCTTTCTTGTACCAGTCGATCTGAAGGTTCTTCCGGACAGCCTCTGTCACATTCCGCACGATATCTGCAATCAGACCGTAATCCCGGATCGCACCTTTGTGATGGGCCAGTATATCGTAAAAGGCCAGTTCCTCTTCGCTTAAACCGAGTTCTTTCTTGCGGTGATCTTCTTCCTTGAGTTCTTTCGTCCGTTCTAATAATTCCAGTACAGTTGTATATGAGTCGAATGCATTCTTGTGGTATAATTCGATGATCTTCTCCACCTGTTCCTTCAGCGAGGTATACTTGATGATGTTCTTGGACATCCGGTACTTGATCTCATTGTTCAGGATCTGCCTGAGCAATTCAACCTTAATGGCGAGACCGGATTTCTTATCCTTGGCCCCAATCAGAAAATCATCATTCAGGATGGAAATATCCGGTTTTTCAACACCGGCCATGGCGTAGATATCGACAATCTCATCGGATTCAATGCTCCGCCTGACAAGATCCTTAATCCCCTCACCGGCCATGCGGGATGGACCCGGTGGATGTTTTAATTTCCGTACACATACCCCAACGTGCTGAACGAATATGATGTCGAGACTGATGTTATTCAATAAGGGATGTGAACTAACCATTGTGGTCAGTGCCGAAACCTTTTTCTCAATCAGGAGAAAGTCCTCCGAAACCTGATCTTCTTTGACAATATGGTTTACTGCCCTGCTGACAAGAAGTTGCTTATCTCCCGTAGACAAGGCTCTCCATCTCGAATAATCAAATCCATCTGGCCAAAAGGTATTGGTTAATCCAATCTGTTCCGCCAATTCTGAGAATGCCGCATCCACATCAATAGTCACATCTCCCCGACCTCCGCCTTTGGTATATTTCTTTGTGGCATCCTTCAGCCGGTCTCCAATGCCGATATAGTCAACAATGACTCCACCGGGTTTATCCCTGAATACCCGGTTTACCCTTGCTATGGACTGCATCAGGTTATGGCCGTGCATGATCTTATCGACATACATCGTATGTACTGCCGGTGCATCAAATCCGGTCAACCACATATCACGGACGATAACCAGTTTCAGTGGGTCATCAGGATCTTTAAACCTGGATTTGACCGCCTCCTGACTTTCTGTGGTTCGTAAATGTTTGTTCCATGCCGGGGGATCGGTTGATATATTGCCAGTCATAACAACTGCAATCTCAGGACAGCCAGTCAGGGCGGTTATGGCATCATACATCCTGACACAATTTCTCCGACTCATGCAGACTATCATCCCTTTCCCCGGTAGGATCGCATTTCTTTTTGTGAAATGTTCCAGTATGTCTACCGCCACCTTGGTTACCCGCTCATAGGCTCCTGCGGCATCATCAATAGCGGCCCATTTCAGGTGGTTTGATTCATCAATCGGCAATCCTCTGACAATCTCTTCGGCCTCTTCATCGATCCCCTCGTTGGATAAATGCAGTTGAGCCAACCGGGGTTCATAATATATGGGGACAGTAGCCTTGTCCTCGACAGCCTGTTTGATGTCATATACATGGATCGTTTCCCCGAATACTTCCCAGGTATCTGCATCTTTCAGATCCACTGGGGTACCCGTAAATCCAATGAAGGATGCATTTGGGAGTGCGGTCCGAAGGAAAGATGCGAACCCGTCCAACAGGCCGTATTGTGTTCTGTGGGCCTCATCAGCTATGACAATAATATTCTCCCGTGGAGATAATACTGGGTGTGTTATCTCCCGGTCACCATTCTCATCGGCTCTCAGCCTGAATTTCTCAATAGTTGAAAAGATAACCCCTCCTCCATCCGATGAAAGAAGTTCTCTGAGTTCGATAGTAGTCTTGGCATGGGATATTGATCCGGTGAGATCCTTAGCATAGATGAAGTTGTCATATAACTGACGATCAAGGTCGTTCCGATCCACCTGTACCAGGATGGTAGGATTCCTCAGTTCTGGAAGTTGCCGAAGTATACCAGTAAAGATGGCCATGGATATACTTTTCCCTGCTCCCTGAGTATGCCATATTACTCCGATACGGCCATCACCCTTGGGTTTGATAGCATCAAGAGTATGTTCTACTGCCGCCAGTACACCGAAGAATTGATGGTATTTTGCTCCTTTCTTGATCAGCGTTCCACTATGGGCTTCATGGAAAATAAAATACCGGATATACGTTAGCAACCTTGGTTTCGGTAATAATCCGAATATAAGGGAATGCAGGGCATGACCGTCTTCAACGGTGGTTTCGCCATCAATCGACTTCCATGGTGCATACCATTCCCGACCGGAAGAAAAC
The DNA here is from genome assembly GCA_041658425.1 of Bacteroidales bacterium. Lineage (GTDB taxonomy): Bacteria > Bacteroidota > Bacteroidia > Bacteroidales > UBA12481 > UBA12481. The sequence continues at coordinate 6,649 of JBBAAF010000082.1, forward strand.
ATTCCCGACAATGTTTCTGTTCCGTCAGAAATGACGGTCAGAGCATTATATTCAAACAGTAAAGGGATATCCTCCCTGTAATGCTGTATCTGGTTGAATGCGTTGTCAACGGTTGCAGTGGCATCGAAAGGATTCTTAAACTCGAAAACAACCAGCGGGATTCCGTTGATAAAGATGATCAGATCGGGCCTCCTGGCATTCTTACCCTGGATAGAGAATTGATTGACGCACAGGAAATCGTTCTGCTCAGGATCGGAATAATTGATTGGATAAATATGTTCAAAATGCAGATTTCCCACCTTATCGGTCCATGAGTAGTCAATACCTGTGGACAATTTTAAGTGGAAGTCTCGGTTCCGATAATCCAGATCACTGCCTTGATTGGACAGTAGTAGGAGCATGACCTCCATCACTTCCTTCTCAGGCAAATGCGGATAAGCCGCTGACAGATAAGCGTGAAACCGATCCTCCAGAACGACACTTTTTAATGGTCTGACCATCTCGGAGCCATGTACATACGAATACCCGGCTTGATCCAACCACTCAATAGCGGCCAGTTCAACATCGGATTCGGTAAGTTTCTGTGTTGACATACTATTCAACTAAGGCTAATATCATCTCATTCATTTTTGGCAGATCATTGTCAATAAGGTCTCTGAATCGTTCCTCAATCAACGCAAACAATTCAGTATTATCTTCATCATCAGCATATTGTTCATACTCATCTGCCGTTATTATGTTCTTGGAGAATATGCAGAACCAATGACTCCTAAACGTCCTGTTAAAATTCGGGAAATAATGAATGTACCTGGTAAAAATAGAAAAGATTCTATGCCTTGCCGGATGATCAGGGTGTTCACCCAAATAGAAATAAAATTTTATACTATCGGTGCCAATAACAAAGTCATACCAAAAAAGGCTTGATTTATTTAAGTCTAAGTCTTCGCCAATAAATTTTCTCTCAATTAATCGATCCCGAATTTCTGAAAGCAATTTTGGTTTAAACCTTATATAACCTGCACTTGTCGGTGCCGGTTCGAGAGTTGATTCATACCTTATTAATTCGATAAGGTTGTTAGGTATACGAGAGGATTTCTTGGATACGATTGGTTTATAGATATTTAAAACTCCCTCGTCCAGATGTGGCATACCCCAGATTTGTAAAGATTTCTGACCCAGAACCGAGGCCCGTTTAATGATCTCATCCTCATCCCATTTACTAAGGATGCCCAATCCCTCGTTCAATCTTATGGGACTATCAGCAAATCCGCCTTCCATGGTCTTCTTATCATCAAAACACCTGTCACTTAACTCTGAGTTGTATCCCGTCAAAGTTAGATTCCCGAGGGTATGGAGATATTTTTCCTGTATCTGACTCGAGTTTTCACCAAGCATTTGCCGCCATTCTAAAGAGAGATTAGGGTTTTGGGGAATGATATGCTCAATGGTATAATCATCGACATTGACTTTCTCTTTCCTCCTGAAATTTTCGATCTTATCCAGGGCGTATTTTATTAACCGGGTATTATACAGGTCTTTAACTTGCAACATATCCTGAAATTCCCGATCACTTGGAAACCTCCGGTAAGAATCCAGTAAGAGGAAGTGAGCCAAAACACTTTCAACATATTTATCAGCAACAACATGCCTCTTGAATCCGGCAAATGTTTTGTTCAAACTATTGGTTGGTACACCGCAAACTGATCTCCGGTAGACATAACTCTCTATTAATTCCAGGATCTTAACAAAGTCGTCATCCGACAAATCTCCATCGTTAAAGTCATTGTACAAGAATAGAAGGAATGGATATGAGACATTTACCTTTAGGGATTCCAAGTTTGATAAGATCCTGAGCAGTTTTGGTGACTTTTCCTGCAACAAGGCAAACCTGACGTAATACTTGGCATATTTATATAAATCAGCAACAACATCTTCAATATTGATAGGTTTCCCGTTGACCCTGACGAAATTTTTAAAGTCTTCGTATATTTTGTCAATCCGGGGAATGGAGTTGGTCTTCAGGGTTAAATAATCCCTTATAAATCCATCAAAAAATTCCGAATACCTCTCCCCAAATAATCGCTCCATTGGAAACCAGTACCGTTCATATAAATCCTTCTGAATATCAGGTTTAAGACCCATCAGGACGAAGTTCCTAATCAGGTCCGCTTGCGAAAGATCGAGACCGGTTGAGTTAAGGCTCTCAAAAATGAGTTGAGGGTTGTCTTTACCATATTCAAGAGCAACATCGACTATAAATAATCGTTGTAACCCATTCCAAACATGTCGGGCATTCTCTTTATTGATCCTAGCCAGAAAGAAATTATAATTACCGATCAGGTCGCGGCTTGAAGAAGAGTCGAGGTCCCTGCCCTCAAGTAAATTGATCAGCGTCTCGCTGTCCTTTCTTGTTAATATTAACTTATACTTTAGTTGTCCTTCCTCTTCACTATTAATCAAGTAATAATTTCTGATTTTTTTTTCTGGAATCTCAATCTCCAAATTATTTTCCCGAATCACTTTAATCAAGACAATGAGGATCAAAGAAATTGTTGTTAACCTCTGCTGTCCATCAATAACTACAAGTTGTGGGATCGTCACACGGTTAATGATTCCTTCCTGAAAATATACTATTGACCCGATAAAGTGTCCTGAACTATTTTCATCCTGGCTAATGCGGAGTATATCTTTGAGAAGTTGATCACAATGTTTCTCCTTCCAGTTGTAAGAACGTTGATAGATTGGAATGATGAATTGCTGCGGCATTTTCATCAAATTCAATAAGTTGGCTTCCGTTGCCTTCATGGCGTCATTGGTTTATAATACTTCCATAATCTGGCCATTCGCTTCTTTTACCCGGATCTCACCACTGATAAGCTTAGGAAGGAGATAGTCCCGGGTTTCCTTAAGGGTATCAATTTCGAAGGAGTTCGATGCAATCATCTGAAACAATGGATTTACCAATTCATGGAATCCCATAAGCCGCTCAACGGGTGGTAACGCAAACTTTACTGCCTGAAAAGTGGAAGTGGTAATTGTATCAAAAATTGCACCGTGAGCCACCCTCAATAGATATTCAATTATTGATGCTGTCATTAAATATATAAATGGCTGATCGTATCCGGGTTTGCCATAAATTCCATAGCAAGACTGATTCATACACATCTCCTTTGAAATCATACCGAACTTGCCAACTGATCCCCTCGCAACAACAATGACAGTATTTGCCGGTAACAATTTCGTGCTACTATTCTTTAAGCCAAGGGTGGTTATTTTCTTTTCTGTATCGGTAATCATTAATTGTTGGGCAGATCCAATATCCTTTGCTGAGACCCATTCGATATCTCCATTCCAATATTCGTTGACCGTTGTTTTAGGGGTTCCTCCACTCAGCAAATCAGCAATTTCAAAGAAATTTTTAATCTCCCATCCCTTCGGTATCGGCCCCAGTTCACTATCAACAAATCTAACGTCTTTGAAAGGTCCGAAATCCACAAACCACTCCTTGTAGATTGTCATGGCCATCTCTTCGAGGGTCTGGTTCATCTCCAGGTTAATTTGGATCTTGTCATCGAGTGCCAACAAGATGGAGGAGATACTCTTTTGTTCTTTTATATCTTCTGGAATGAAAACTTTCGTCTGAGCAATGACTTCTGGATTAAATGCTGGATAAGCACTTCCGGTACAATTATTCGTAAGATATTGAATGTATTGGTCATTAGTTGTCAGATAATATAAAAAACCGGGATCAATGCTGACCGGGGTTAGGACAGCGAACCCAGTCGATGCAACGGTATTTGGTTCACCCTCCTTATAGAAAAAGTATGCCTTCAAATATGGTCTAACAGTTGAAATAACTGTATCTCCATTACTTAGCAGTCGCCTTGCACGTGAAGGAGCATCCTTGAGTGGCATTCTGGTAGGATCGTCATAGAATCCAGCCGATACAGACGAGATGTCGATATAGTTGATCCATTGACTGGTTCTATTAATTACCGAATTATTAATTAAAACGTGGTTACCGAGAACGCTTTCTATCCACTTGCTCATCTAAAGTAGTGTTTCAAGATTGTTGCTAATGACACGTTGCAACTCATTCGATTTGGTAAAATGATCGTGTAGTCTTGTTTTAAGGTCGAACATTCGATCCTCAAATGGAATCAATTCATCATCTAAGTCCTCTGTGCCAACATAAATACCCGGAGTCAACTTATAATCCTGAGATCTAATCTCCTCCAACGTTGCCACTTTACATAATCCGGCTATGTTTTCATAAGTTCCTGTCTTGGTCCGCCATTCATGATAAACAGATGCAATCTTTAGCACATCCTCATCACTAAATACCTTTAGTCTCCTTGTTGCCATGGAACCCATTTTGGACGCATCAATAAAAAGGATTTCCCCCATCCTCTCCCGGAACCCATCTTTACCTTCCCGGTTCTTGCTGAGAAAAAAAAGACAGGCCGGTATGCCAGTAGTCATGAAGAGTTTTTCTGGAAGCCTGACAATGCAGTCGATAATCCCTTTGTCAACAAGTAATTGCCGTACAATTTTTTCACCGGCTGTGTTGGTGGTCATCGCACCGTTAGCCATAACAAACCCCGCTGTCCCCAAATCATTCAAGTGAGAATAGAAGGTCTGCATCCACATATAATTGGCATTGCCATCTGTGGTGTACTCAGTTCTTCTGCCAAGTAGCCTTGGGTCATCATCAGCCAAATCCTCAGGATGCCATTGGGATACATTGAAGGGGGGATTCGCAATAACAAAATCTGCCTTCAAGTCAGGGAATTTATCATCAAGAAGCGAATCACCCACTTTGAGATCAAATGGCAGGTCCCTGAGCAATAAATTCATCTTGCACAACCTCAGGGTCCCTTCATAGCGATCCTGACCATAAATCGAGATATCGCCTTTATTACCGCCATGCTCCTGGATGAACTTCATCGATTGGACAAACATTCCGCCACTTCCACAGGCAGGGTCGAAGATCCGGCCATGAAACGGTTGTAGCATCTCAACCAGGAGCCGAACGATAGATCCTGGTGTAAAGAACTGGCCTGCACCCGAACCTTCTGCCATTGCAAACCGGCCAATATAGTACTCGTATATCCTGCCCAGGATATCTGATTCCGGATTCTCCTTCTCTGAGAACTTCTTCTGGGAAAACAGGTTGATGATCCCTCCTGTTTGCCTTGCTGACAATTGGCTACGAACAAAGATAGGTGGGAGTATTCCCCTCAGGTTGGGATCAGTATCAGCTAGAATTTCATCGATGATGGTAAATGCCTTGTCCACCTTGACTTTGATATCATCTTGCTCGGCATTCTCCTGTAAAAACGCCCAGGTGGCCACTGTGGGTAATTTAAAAACGTTCTTTGCCTTGTACTCATCAGGATCATCCAGAACATAGTCGATCTCTTTAGGATCGGTAGTATAATAGTGCGATTCCGGTTGATGGACCAGTTCGGCTAATTCCTCCCGTCTCATATCATATCGCTCCGACAGATGTTTAAGGAATAGCAACGAGAGGACAAAATCTTTGTACTGGTTCTCAGCAACCGCACCACGCAGTTCATTTGCTGCGGTCCATAGTTCACGTTCAAAGTCGATATCAGCCTTAATTTGTTTTGCCATTTTTGTGTTTAATTCTACAAAGTAGTAGGGTCGGCATAAACGTCAGATTGATGGATAGGTCCGTTATATCCCAGACGAGTAATTAACCCCTTGTAAAATTGATAATCATTACCGCTGAGGTTGGGATCCAGTATAATCTTGGAGAAGTAACGGTTAGGATCAAATTTTACATTAAAATGATCTCCAATTTGCATGGCCATTCCGTTATCCAAATGAATTATGAACCTGAACTCACTTTCTGTTAAGAAAAAATTCCGTTTTACATAAAGAGAATCAAATAGGAGGAAATCAGGGAGCCTCTTGGGAGGATCTTTCTTAGATCCCAGAACATCTCGGAATATGTCTAAATAATCCGCTTGAGTTAGGTATGACACTACTTTCCCGATTATCTGAGAATCTGGATAGTCATGAAGTATGTCCGTCTTAAAAAAAGAGAGCAATTCCTGTTCCTCGGCAAAAACCATAATGCCGTTCTTTGAGGGGGAGTAAGCTCTCCAAGCCAGATCTGTTTCCTCATTAAGAGTCCAACATGAACCATAGATTGGCAAAATTGATTCCATATTGCCATTATACAATTCCTTGAAGAGAATCGCCTCCCAAGGATCTTTCCATTGTACGGGTGATATAAAGTAAAATTGTTTTTCAATGAGGACCTGCAGGAAGCGCTCAAATGTATATACCCTTGATATCATTTGATTTATTTGTAAAAGAAGTATGCATTTTCATTATATCGATGGTCAGGAATTCTACCGCAATTTACAATTTAAAGCGAAGACTGACATATCAACTTCCTTCTTAACCCATTGTCCTCAGTATGACCTGGCCCATTTTACTCTTGGTACGGAAACAATAGAAAAATCCTTAATATGAAAAAAGAAATATCCTTGTAAATCAGCGTAATCAGTTTCAGAATATTGATCAAGATGAGCAAAGAACAGAAGAAATTTCTGGAATTTGTTCTCTCCAAGTATATTGAAACCGGAGTTGGCGAACTTGATCAGGAAAAATTGCCCAGTTTACTGCAACTGAAATATCATGCTCTATCGGATGCAACGGAAGAATTGGGCGAGGTTAGCCGGATCAAGGAACTGTTTATTGAGTTTCAGAAATATTTATATAGGGTTGAAGTCGCGTAGTCATTATTCATTTTATTGCCTAAATCATTCGTCAAACTCTTGGTCAATTTCAATGACCATGTTTTTAAGTAGGTTGATGTTGTGTTTTAAGGCATCTATGAAGACCAACAATTCATAATCATCATTTGTTTTATCAGTTAGTAGATTGGTATTTAAGCGTATAAAAATATAATCAAGTAGGTCTGTCACATTCTTAACCCCTGGTAATGCTTCAACTGAACAATATCGATGGGTTAGGCCATCCTTGATTTTTTCATAAGTATTGCGAATTGATTTAAAATTCAACTCGACTAACTCGATCAATTCATGATCCTGACCAACGCCTTGATAAAGTTTTGATATTTCAAACCCCAATTCATCGGTGAACAATTTGGATAGGGTATTGCCTCTAAACTTTGCCTTATGGGTATTAAGTTCCTCCTGGATTTTTGCTAATACCATAGTTAGAATCTTATTAACATCCGTTTCCTGCATTAAAATATTCTCCATCAAATTTATAACAGCAATGTTGACTTTTGAGATCGGTTTTGAATCGAAAGACATCAACTTCATACTCCTTTTCGACATTGATGAGCGGTTTATCCCATGAAATGAACGGCCGTTACCTCTGTTAGTTGGATGCCCGATGGAATCATTCCTTTGTTCTCTTATCCTAAACAATGATGGATATTCTCCTTTAAAGTCTATTTTTTGGTCAAAGAGAGCCTTGTTCAGGTTACTGACTGCATCTTGCTGAATAAACAGTGCTTGTAACAAACCATAAATATGTAGATAGCCTCCTCCTTGATATCCGCAATCCGTCAAACTATTGTATTCATCAATGGCAGATTGTGCATCAGCAATAACATCCATTGATGACCAAAGTCTTTGCCACCTTGTTCGATCTTGGAACAGTACCTCCCTTTTCCAAGGGTGGTTACATATTTCTCTAATTTGGTCCAAAAGGTCGTTGATCCTCATTTCCAAAAGAAAACTTAAAACAGTAATTTATCCAAAACGAAAGTAACCAAATTTAATAATCAGAAAACGTGGCTATTGTCTGTTGAGGCTTCCCGTTTATCATTGGGAAACATAGTACGGACGCACAAAGATGTCAGGCTGTTGTAATCTCCACGTCAACCGGAAGAATATTGTACCAAGGTTTAAACCATGTTAATTTGTGATACCTGGCCGGGCTGTAAAGTTGATGTAACGCAGTTACTTGCCGAAAGATTACTTTAACCGGTCGGGTCCTTCAATTAAGAACTTTGTAAAGATTTCTTCATCGGTATTTGTCGCTCCAACAGGCATTTCCAAGTCTTTCAGTTTCGGAATCACAAACGGCAACATACGAATAATTGCGTCCAGCCGCTCTTTTGGGGTCATCAGATTCAAGGTTTGGTCTAATTGATCAAGTTCAGTGGATACGGCAGATTTCAGGACTTCTCTGACATCTTTTGTTAGTTTATTCGGCGTTCCGGCTTGCCGGCCACCGGTTTTATTCTTTTTGTTCATGGTCTATTCCTTTCTACTTTAGACTGGTGCAGATAAGCCGGCCAAATACAGTTTGTGCTGATTGATAAATGGTCTTTGATCAAACAATGCCGGGTGGTTTAATACTTTATCGACTGCCTTTCGTGCGTTATTCTTGGGATTAAAGTATTCGTTCCTGATGGAATGAGCAATTTCACGAATCTGAACATTAATTGGTGAATCCTTCCATTTTGAACTCATTCGTTCATCCCTAATAGAAGAAAACTTTGGTGGATCTGTAATCTGCAATTTTTTGAGGCCGACTATTGATAGAAATCTTGATTCGGTTTTTTGGTTTGAAATATTGATTCCGGTGACAGGGCATTTCCTGACTTCTGGATTAACTGGGTTAAGTCGTGGCTGATTGTTACACGTTAGTAAAGGGTAACATTCGGCCATGTTTTCCCAAATGCCTGAAAATGAAGTAATTTTTTTTTTTCCTGCAAAATGGTAACATTCAGCCATTTTTGGTGATTCCGGTATATCTGACAAACGGTTACATTCGGCCAAAACTTCATTTTGTGGTTTTTCAACAAGGTGGATTAATTCTGCTCTGATCAGGTCTTTTATTCCGTCGAAACTTGATCCATGTTTGGTGATTAACCCCTGAAACCTTTTCTTTTTTCTGGCCTGATGGCCGGTTCCGGTAAGACCTACCCAAAATAAAGGATTATAACCTTCTTTTAAGATCTGCTTATCACGTTCAGTTATATTTGTTAGGTCAATAGACGAATCCCAGTAAATGATTTCTTCAAACATTTTAGACAGGAGCTTACCCAGATTCTGCCATGTATCGGATTCTGATAGCTGCCCCCATTGTAATCCGTCTGGGAATAACCGTGCCAACTTTGAGTATTTTAATTCGAGCCGTAACACGCATTGACCTATTCCATTTTGCTTGCCTTTGTCGTATATCTTTACAGCGTATTGATCAAATTCCGCAACCGCGATACACTTTCCCGGTGTATCTATCAGATTAAAACGTTTTCCCCTAATCGCTAACAGATTTCTGATAAATTCCGATGGATCAAAGGAGGTGATTAGGTTAACTCCAAATTCAAGGCCATGAACCTGGTCGGTTGGAGAAATTAACGGTGACAACTGGCTGACTGCCTCCCTGAATCGGGCCAATGTAAAACGGTCATAATTGTGGATTCCACCATTAGCAAAATAATGAACAGATCCTTTGACTTTTACAACTTCTTTCTGCCCTGCAATAATGAATATTAACTTGTTTAGTATGGCGGTCTGTTTTCGATAATTCAACACTTCGCCGGTGTTCATATTATGTGATCCGGTGAAATCCATAAGTTTCTTGATTTCGCTGGAGGGTATGGATAGTGTTATGTTAATCCCGTCGATCATTCTGGTTAATTCCATTACTATCCGAGAATAAAACAACATCAGGGATTATGCGAGCCGAGGTATCAGATAAGCCAACTAAATCAAAACATTGAGAATATTTCTGGCAACATTGTTTTATTATATGGATTGATCTAACTTTCATTACCTTATATGTGAGCGTATTACCTCATTAAAATCAAAAAACCAACTACCACCGATCAGACAACCTTTTATTACACCCGTTTTCCGCCATTTTGAAATCGTCTGACGCGTAACCTTTAATCTATCTGCAAGTTGGGATTGCGAAATCCATTCTTGTCGCTGTATAACAGCAGAACCATAAGGACCTTCTTTGATGAGTTTCTCTATTCTTGCGAACTTGACATCCAGTTTGGTTTCCAGAATTTGATCAAATTCAGAAGGCGTGATGGTAATGGTGATAATTTTTACTGGACCAGGCATAATTGCAAATTCTACGCCTACAAATAAATAGCAAAGATTTTACAATAAGCATCTATACTTACCCAAAGAGTTGCAATTAATCCCCTTTCTGATGGTCAAGTCAAAGGAGAGGTCAAAATAGTAGTTAAAAGGCTGTGGCTCTTTGAATTGAAGTATTCTGGCGGATTCGATAAATAGGTGCCAGGTAGATGAGAGGATCGTTTTCGGCCGCACCTGTCACCGCACCCATAAAATAATAAAGGCGCTAACTAATTTATAGTCAGCGCCTTTATAGAATTTCACTGTACCCAGAGCCGGGGTCGAACCGGCACGACATTGCTGTCACTGGTGTTTGAGACCAGCGCGTCTACCAATTCCGCCATCTGGGCATTTAGATAGAGCGGCAAAGATAAAAAAAACCCCGACATTGCATGCCGGGGTTCCTCGATTTTAAATCAGACACATTATTTAACCATAAGCTTCATTACCTGATTGTTCACTTTCAGGAAGTACATTCCTTTGGCGAATTGTGTGAGGTCGATATT
>JBBAAF010000083.1:0-17158 GCA_041658425.1 Bacteroidales bacterium
GGTTTACTGAGTTCCACCATCTCGATTATAGTTCACTGATTCAGTTGTTTAGCGCAATGTGCCTTTGCGCCCTGTATCAGCCTCTGTGCACACCTAATCTTTTACACAGCGGAATCCCACGGTTGAATTACGTTCAAAGCCCCTCGAAACTCTCAGAAGCATTTGCCTGTAATGAAGTTCCCTTGGACCACCCTGAACGTACCACCAGCTTGAACTCGGATTAAAATAACTGCCGCCTTTCATAATGACAAAATAAACTGTTCCGTCATCATATTCATCATTGGTCAGTTGCCAGACTGAACCAACTAAATCCTCAAGCCCATAAGGGTTGGCACCTTTAGGATGCTTGCCAACCGCTTCCATTTTTCCCATGCCGATATTGCAATATTTAGGATCAATCCCTTTTATCCGGCTAACGGTTAATGTATTGGTCACCGTTTCAATCTCACGTGTAACCCCCTTCTCAGCCCCCCACGGCCACGGACGGAGATCAGGAGTCTGCGCTGCATACTGCCATTCGAGTTCGGTTGGAAGCCTCTTTCCTGCCCATTGAGCATAAGCCCTGGCATCTTCATACGATACATATACCACCGGATATCTCTCCATCCCTTTAGCCGGTTTCCTGTTGACCCAGTTTTTAAGGAAATTCGAAGTGTCGGCGGGTTGATAGCCTGTGGCTTTAATAAACTCATAGAACTGATCGTTGGTCACAGGGTATTTATCCATATAAAACGCATTCACTTTAACCGGTTCTTTTACAGGCAGTTCTGGATATCCGATAAAATCGTCTCCGTTCGTGTTTTTCCAGGTAAACATCCCTGCGGGGATATTAACCATACCAGCAGGTGTTGTTGTTGCCGGTTCAGTTGGCACAGCCAGGCTGACCAGCCTTGCAGTGCCTGGTTTGATGGTTACAATGCGCTCATCCAGAATTTCATCGTTCTGAAATAGTTGAATAACGAAATTCCCTTCAAATCGTCCGAAATAGTCGCCCAGGTGTATCGTTTTTGTTTTAGTATCGAAAATCGCCGGCTTTTTCTCATAATCGGGATTTCCGGCCCAGATCCTGATTTGATCACCTTTTGAAGCCGACAGAGTTAATTGATCAATATTCAGCTTAACTGACAGAACTGAAGGAAACCGGATTACTGAACACATTGCACCTTCATTGTTGGTTCCGAGCCATGACTTATGAAATGCATCGGTCCGGACCGGGATAAATGATTTACCGTCAATTTTTTTAGGTTCGATTTCCCGATGCTCCCAAACATCCACCCAATGATAACCAGCGCCCGGTTGCGCTTCGAACAGATTACCATCAAAACCTTCCGGAAGCAAACTAAAGATTGTATATACCAATTTATCGTTTCCCGGCCAGCAATTAACGAAGATATTGTCCTGCAGGGTCGGAATCAAAGGAATAAAATTGTAGTCCACAAAATTCGTGGTATTTTCACGTAATATCCTGACAGTCTGGCCAAAAAATCGATAATCAGCCTCAATCCAATCCGGACGTCCGGGCTTAAATATGTTTAATTCAGTGCCATAACCATTAAAGAAAGATGTCGCATATTCTCTCCGTATGGGTTCAAAAGCCAATTCAGCCACCCTGTAAATAGCAAAATCAGGCTTAATCAATTTATTCAGGTTCAGCATCGGAGGATAATATAACGCGTTATGCACCCTGCCCGAAACGATCCCGGGCATATCCTTAGGAACAGCCATTCCTTCGCTATACATAATTACCCCTTTACGAACGCTGTCGGCAGCATGCTGTAATTCAAGGGAAGAACTTCCTTTGGTGTCGAGAACTACACCATCTGCCCCAACCTCCTTAATCAGATCGGCCATTCCGCTATAATGACTTTCCGAACGGGTATCCTCATCCCACGGATTATAGCAGATAAAGAACCTGGCACCATTCTTCCTGCACATTTCAGCAGTCTGGTTCAGGGCTTTAAGTCCACCCGGAAGATCCCGGAAAAGATCCCATTGATTCCGCTGATCAAGCCCCAGTGATGGCCAGGTTGGCCAGATTCCAATAAAATCATCACCTCCATACCATTTCTTACCACGATCCAGGAAGGCCTGAAGGTTGTTTTGCAACGCCTTGCTGTCATAATATTGATGATCCCACGCATAGATCAGATGAGACACATAAGTGTGCCGGATCCATTTCAAATCATCCCGATTATAGAGTGTATTATCAAAATCCTTAAGGTCATAGAGCAGCCTCTTTTGGAATATAAGCCGCAGTCCTTCCTGCCATGCACCTATGTATGAATCTGCGTAAAGAGCATAAGTAACAGATCCTCCCGGAAACAGATTGTTCTCAAATCTCTTAATCTGAGCCTTTTCCGAAGATATCCTTCTCGATAAAGCAGCTATCTGAATGTTGGCAAGAACTGACTCTGAGAATCCCAGATTCCAGGCATTATCGGGGACAATTACATTGACAGGTGTCAGGCCGGGACGGGCCAGATAGGTTCGTGAGAGTCCATGGCGTCCGAATCCGGTAATATAAATCTTATCCGGAGCCTCCCCGAAGGGAACAATGTTCCATACTTCAAGCGTATCTTTTTTGGTAAGGTTCCTGATTTTGACACTCCCTTTCCATCCCGGAGCAAAGCCCGGTTCATTCCTGAACACCACTTCGAGCCGGGTATCCAGCCGGGCAACAGTCGAATCGCCGGTTGAAACAACATCCATTTGCCGGGTATCAATCAACAGCTCTCCCAACCGGAAACTGATCAACGGAAGGGATGCCTCATGAACTTTACCGGAATTATCCTGAAACCTGTTAACCACTAATCCTTTATTGGTGTTTAGGTTAACAAATTTCAATTCCTGCGATGTCAGTGGCAGTATACATAGTAAAGCCAGACTAGTGAACACCAGTTTTTTAACCATAACCAAAAATAATTAGGAAATTAATTAACTCTATATCAAACTTTTGGCAAAGATAGAATATCTCTTGTAGATCTGCCCGCCAATGTGTTCATATTCTCCCCGCATGGCATAATTTGTTTCCATAACAAGATGGCTGTCGATTTCCTTTTTCCCTTCCTGCCTTCCCGATTCAAGAATTTTAAGACCCATCATAACATCGAGTCCCCTGCCCCGGTATTGCTCCTCGATTGCACCGAGCATGGCAACAATGCGATGTGACTTTTTACCTGATCTTAAAATCGAGAATATACCAAAGGGAATAATGTATCCTTTACTTATTTGGATTCCTTTGCTGATATCTGGCATGGCCACAGTATAAGCAATCACTTCTCCGTCGTGGTTTTCAATTACTTTCACGAACTTCGGATTAAGCAGCCAGATGAAACGGTTAGCGAAATCATCCATTTCCTTCTCCTCATACGGCATGGAACCGTAGATTTTCTGGAATGTACGGTTAGTCAGGTGCAAAACCGGCCTGATATATTTGCGGAGCTTCCATCGTGAATCAAATTCAACCATCCTGAATTCCGAATTTAATTGTTCAATCCGGGGAAGTATTCGTTTGTAAATAGGGGGTGTTGATGCAGGAATTTCTGCTTTATAGCTCACCTGGTTTATTTCCGGAACATAACCCTCATTTTTAATCAGGTCAACCTGGTATTTATAGTTGCAATTGGCTGCCAGAACAGTTGGCTCATCAAATCCATCCACCAGGTAACCCTGAGGTTCTTTATCGGAAAAGCCGAGCGGACCAACGATCTTTTCTGCGCCCATTGACCGCGCCCAGCTTTCCACCTTTGAGATAAGGGCGTGAGCTACTTCCTGGTCGTTATAGGTTTCGAGGTAACTGAACCGGGCATTATTCTCGTTTTTAGCCTGATTATAGCGGTGATTGATCAAACCCATAACCCTTCCCACCGCTTCTCCGTCGCGATAAGCTAACAAACGGATATGCGAGCAATATTTAAAAGATCCGTTTTTCAGGGGATTGAAAAAATTCCGCTCGTCCATATAAATGGGTGGAATCCAGTTATGATGACCCTTGTGGATGCGTGCCGGCAACTTGATGAATTTCCTTAAATCACTTTTTGTTACAACCTCTTTTACAATTAGTTCCATTTTTCCTCCTATTCAATCCCGTAATACCTTACTAACAGAAAAGGCCGGACAGCCGGCCTTTAATTTATTACTTCGATTCTCCCAGATCCTCAAATTCCACATTATTGTAACTGCTCTGCGGAGAAGTCGCGTCATTATCCGCCAGGCCTAAGCCGGATCTGATGCTAGAAATAAACCCTACAGTCTCCTCAAATCCCTGGGCAAACTTGTCAAAATCCTCCTTATAAAGGAAAATCTTATGTTTTTCATAATGCGAATTTCCTTCCATGTCAAAGACCTTCTTACTTTCCGTAATGGTCAGGTAATAGTCTTCACTTCGGGTTGCTTTTACATCAAAAAAATAGGTACGCTTCCCCGCCCGGATCACTTTGGAAAAGATTTCGTCCCTGTCCTGCTGATCCATGCTCTCATGTTTATCTCTATCCACCATTTTAAAACAGTTTGTGTTTGTAGTGTCGTTTTGGTCGTAAATCCTCAAAAATAGAAAAAAAAACGTACCTTTGCTGACCTCAAAAAAAAGTTCTTTAACCAAATGATCAGCAGAAGATTATTACGAGTCAAAGCCCTCCAGATCCTTTACGCATACCGGGCATCCGAAAATGACAGCCCCTACAAAACAGAAAAGGAACTGATTTTCAGTATAGAAAAGAGCTACGATCTGTATCATCTGATTCTATTATTACTGGTTGATATTTCGAACTACGCGGTGCAGCGCACCGATATCGCACGATCCAAACACTTTCCCACCGACGAAGAAGCGAACCCGAACACACGCTTTATAAACAACCGGATAATCACTCGCATATCCGACAGTAGCAAGTTCAGCCAATATCTTGAAGCCAAGAAGATCAGCTGGTCAAATGAAGAGGAACTGATCAAAAGCCTTTACCGAAATCTTTTAGAATGGGATGTATATCAGGAGTATATGAATATTCCTGAAGATTCATTTAATCAGGATAAGAAATTCATCAGCCGGATGGTGGCTGAACTGATTCTTCCAAATGAAGATCTGCAGCAGGTTTTAGAAGAGCAAAGCATTTACTGGAATGACGATCTTGAATTCATCGGTTCCATGGTTATCAAAACGTTGAGCCGCTGGAAAGAAAATAGCGAAATGCCCATTCTGTCGATGTTCAGCAATGAAGACGACCGGCTTTATGTGATTGATTTGTTTCGAAAAACAGTTTTACATGCTGACGAATATCAGGATCTGATCAAGAAATTCAGTGAAAACTGGGATTTTGAACGACTGGCTATGATGGATATTCTGATTATGCAGATGGCGATTAGTGAGGCTATACATTTTCCTTCGATCCCTGCGAAGGTGACACTCAATGAATATATCGAGATATCAAAATATTACAGCACAGAGAAAAGCAGTTACTTTATAAACGGCATTCTAGATAAAATCTTCCTTTTGCTGCGGACGGACGACAAAATTAAAAAAACCGGCAGGGGATTAATCGGAGAGGTTTGACAGCTGAAATGAATTTGTTTAATTTGCATAATGAATAAAATGCTGAAGCATATAGCCATGTTTAGATTGACAGTAGGAATTATAGCAGTTTCGCTCTTTCTTGGTATTTTGCCTGGCTGCAAACCCAAAGGGGAACAAGGTGACAAATCCGTTTCACCCAATTTAGTTACCAACCCGATAACTGCCTCAGGAAAAAAGGCTACGGGTGATCTTCCTGTAATGGTTTTTGAGCAAACCAAGCATGATTTCGGCATGATGGTGCAGGGAGAGAAGCTGTCTTATACCTTCAAATTTACCAATACGGGCGGATCCGATCTTATCATTTCGGATGCCTCCTCTACTTGCGGATGCACCATATTCGATTTTTCCAAAGCTCCGGTAAAACCTGGCGAACAGGGTAAAGTGGAAGTTATTTTCAATTCAGCAGGAAGAACCGGTTCTATCAGTAAAACCGTCAGACTGCTGACCAATGCCCAGCCAAATACCACTGAGTTAGAAATCACTGCAGAAGTTTATGTTCCGGATAGTAAGAAATAACTAAAAACAATAATTATGATCAATTTAGCTTTCATTCTCCAGGCAGCCACAGCGGCTAAACAACCAAATCCCTATTCTTCCCTGATTTTCTTTGCTGCTATCATTCTGATATTCTATTTCTTTATGATCAGACCACAGATGAAGAAGCAGAAAGACATGAAAAACTATCGTGAAACTTTGAAAAGAGGCGACAAAGTAGTAACCGCCGGAGGTATCTACGGCCGTATCGCTGAAATCAACGAAAAGACCGTGATGCTCGAAATCGACCAGAACGTTAAGGTTAAGGTTGACAAGGGTTCCATTGTACGCACTGCAGAAGACATTGCCGATCAGCCGAAACAATAGTGGATGGAAGATGCTTCCTCCTTACCGGTAACAGATCCGGTTAATCCCGGGAAAAGCCGGCGGAGACAGCAGTTAACCATACTGATAGCCTGTGTCCTGATTGCTACCGTACTTTGGTTTTTGCGGGCTCTTGAGAATGAATATACTACCCGGGTGGATCATCCGGTAAGGTACATTAACCTGCCCGACAAAATGATTATCTTAAATCCTCTGCCCCAAAGAATTTCACTCGAAGTGAAAGGTTTGGGGTTTTCGGTTTTACGGCACAATTGGAATTTCTCCAAAACCCCTTTGACCATTGATATCAAGAAACTTAAATCGGTTCCGGCCAAAAGAAAAAAAGGCTTTGTTGAATATATGCCAATGAATCAGTATTTTAATGATTTTCCCACTCAATTGAAAGACCTTAAGGTACTGGCAATTATTCCGGATACCCTTATGTTCAGGTTTGCTTTCAAAAAAACGCGAAATATTAAAGTGATCCCTGCATTTGTTTATGAATCAGGTTCTTCACATATTCCTGACAGCCTGGTCAGGATTAATCCCGACAGCATTGAAGTGGAAGGGCCTGACCTTATTCTGGATACGCTTCGTTCCATTCGAACCTTACCGATTAGACTCAACAGGCCAAGTGCTTCATTTAGCCGAAGCCTTGGATTGGAGGAAATTCATAATCTGGTAAAAATCAAACCCGCTAAGGTAACCGTTTCAATTGGCAAAAAACCCTGATTTGAATGTATACTGTTGGATTAACCGGTGGCATCGGTTCAGGTAAAAGCCTGGTTGCCAAGATCTTCTCCCACTTGGGTATACCGGTTTTTAATGCGGATGCCGAAGCCGGAAAAATCCTGGAAGAAGACCTGCAGATCCGACACCAATTAACGGAATGGTTTGGTCCGGGTATATATATAAATGGCAGACCGGATCGTCCAAAACTGGCCGGAATCATGTTCACCGATGCAGAAATGCTGTCCAAGGTGAATGGACTTATTCATCCCAGGGTTCTGGACCGGTTTATAAACTGGTGCAGCGAAAATCAGAATAAACCTTACGTAGTTCATGAAGCAGCGATTCTTTTTGAATCCGGATTTTACAGACACATGAATACAACAATACTCATAACGGCTCCTGAAAAAATCAGAATATCAAGGGTTAAGCAGAGGGACAAAACAACGGAGGAATCCATCCGGCAAAGGATGCAAAACCAATGGACCGACGAACAAAAGTCTCCACTGGCAGGTTATATAATTCAAAACGACGGACAATCTCCCTTGATTCCCAGAATATTGGAGATTCACAATAAATTGATTGGTTAGATATTATGGCAAAATTCGGAAAATGGATAGCCGGAGGCCTTGGATGGGCTTTCTTAGGGCCGATCGGAGGTTTGATTGGCTTCGCGCTCGGCTCAATGGTCGACGGTCAGGATGGCGTTTTTAACCAAGGGAATATGAGGCCCGGCCCAACCACACACGGTGATTTCATTTCCAGCCTGATCGTTTTGATTGCAGCCGTTATGAAATCGGATGGGCGTGTTCTCAAATCAGAACTCGACTTTGTGAAGGAATTCTTTATTCGATCCTTCGGACAAGAACAGGCACAGCAAGCGACTTTGTTGCTTAGGAGCGTCCTGGATCAGAATATTCCGGTGGAAGAGGTCAGCAGTCAGATCAGACAAAGGATGGATTATAGCACCAGGCTGGAGCTGATTCATCTGCTTTTTGGGATTTCGAAGGCCGATGGCCTGGTCTCGGCGGAAGAATTAAAAACTGTTGAAAGGTTTGCCTATTACATGGGCATCAAAACCGAAGATTTCAACTCCATAAAAGCACTTTTCTCGGACAACCTCGAATCTGCCTATGCCGCTCTTGAAATCAGCCCTGATGCCACGGATGAAGAAATTAAAAAAGCATACCGGAAAATGGCAGTCAAATACCATCCCGATAAAGTTGCTTATCTTGGTGATGACCTTAAAGCTCAGGCTAATGAGAAATTTCAGCAATTAAACGCGGCTTACGAGAAAATTAAGAAAGCCAGAGGGCTTAATTGATTTTCCTATATTTGCCCCCTCAAAATTTTAACAGATCATGGATATTAAGGATTTTATCGCCATCTCGGGTCAGCCCGGACTTTATAAACTGGTTTCACAAGGCAAAAGCATACTCATTGCGGAAAACCTTGAAACCGGCCAGAGAATTCCGGTGCATGCAAGCAGTCACGTCAGTTCAATGGAAGAAATTGCTGTTTTTACTGAAACGGAAGACAAACCACTGAAGGAAGTATTTTTCGAGATCTATCAGAAAGAAGAGGGAAAAACCGTTTTGGATCCGAAAAAATCCACAAACGATCAGATCATGGAGTATTTTGCTTCAGTATTACCTACTTATGACCGGAATAAGGTTTACGTATCCGATATGAAGAAAATCTTTCTGTGGTACAATATTCTTGTTACCTCGGGAAAGATTGACTGGACCATGCCTGATCCGGCAAGTCCGGAAGCAGTAGGCAGTAGGCAGTAGGCAGTAAAAAGGTTTACTGGCGGATTAGCAGTCCGTCTTTTTTGCCTCATTCCAATACTGATCCATCTCTTCCAGAGACATATTCTTCAAGCTCAGCCCTTTCTTCATGGTCTCTTTTTCCAGATAATTAAAACGGTGGATGAACTTCAGGTTTGTCCGTTCGAGGGCATTTTCCGGATTAATCTGATAAATCCTGGCTGCATTGATCAGACTGAAGAGTACATCTCCAAATTCAGCTTCCACCCGGTCGTCCGACTGGTGGGTTTCCACTTCTGCCATCAATTCTCCTATTTCTTCTTTTACCTTATCCCACACCTGTTCCCTATGATCCCAGTCAAAACCGACTCCCCTGGCCTTGTCCTGTATCCGGTATGCCTTGATCATGGCTGGCAGTGAAGACGGTATTCCTCCTAAAACAGTTTTCTCCTGGTGTTCCGTCAGCTTGATCTTTTCCCAGTTCTGTTCCACCTCCCGGGCATTTCCGACAATAACATCTCCGAATATGTGCGGATGCCTGTATATCAGCTTTTTATTGATACCATCAATCACTTCCTTCATGGTAAAAGCTTCCTTTTCCTGTCCGATTTTGGCATAGAAAACGATGTGCAGCAGAATATCCCCAAGCTCCTCACAGATACCGGGAAGATCCTCATCCAGTATCGCATCTGCCAGTTCATAGGTTTCTTCTATCGTTAATGTCCTGAGGCTTTCGATGGTCTGTTCCTTATCCCATGGACATTGTGCCCTCAACTCATCCATAATATCCAACAGCCGGTTAAACGACTGCAAAATCTCGGCCCTGTTACTGTTCATCAAATCTGATTTTAATTGGTGTTCCGGGTTCAAATCCAAGGAGTTCTGCGGCATTACCCTGTACAATAGCGATTTCCAGCAATCCGGCTGAATTGAATATTGCCAGAAGTTCGCCTGGATCTGATTCCAAATAGGTATTACTGATTCCGTAAATTTTATATCGATTGGATTTTATCGTGATTTCAAAGGTACGATCGGTTCCGATCCGTAAAAATTCGGTTTTAGGGATATTGGTGATCGCATTTCTGTAGGAGTCAATAAAGACTACCTGGCCATCGATCTGATCTTTTTGAATAACCGGCAACCAGGAATTGGACCGGCCAAAATCTTCCGAATGAGGCCCTGCCTGGTTCAAAGGCAGGCCCGCCGATAAAAACCTCGCTACCCTGGTAAACAAGGATAATTCCGGAAAACTGGGTTCAATAAATCGGAATTGATCCTCCATTCCGGTAGCCTGGTCCATATTATCAAGGATTGTGTGATCGAGCCTCAGGTAGTAATCAGGATCTGAGTCCATGATCAGAGCCAGAATCCCGTCGTCCCAACCCACTAAAAACTGATTCTTATAATGTGCCACAGCCGGCCATATACCAGGCTGGTGCCCCTGGTTGACCAGAAAAAGATGTATGGTTCCCTCCGGATATTCGGGTAAAACCTGCCGGAGTATAAAGGAGGCCTGCAAAATATGGAAGGGTTCAATGTGCTGATTAATCTCTACAATAACCGCATCCGGCATCAGTCGCAAAAGCCGGCCCTTGATCATTCCTGAATAATAGTCCCTGGTTTGCCAATCTGTGGTTAGAGTAATAAAGGCCATGCATGAAACAGGTTTCTAAATCCGTTATAATCCTTATTTTTGCGTGATAGGCTCAAAAATACGACTTTATCTTAACTGCATGATTGAAAAAATCATCTATTTAAAAGGGATCGATCTATTAGTACTGTATGGTGCTAATAACCAACATCTGGAGATCATCAAGCGTTTCTTTCCCAAGATCAAATTAATTGCCCGTGGCGACCAGCTCAAGGCTGTAGGTGAGGCTGCTGAAATAACCCGCTTTGAGGACAAGATGGAGAAACTCTTCGGGTTTGTTGATAAATACAACCGGCTTTCTCCGCTGGAGATCGAAGGAATTCTGCTGGAAAACGGGATCAGCAATGGCAGCGAGCCCGGAGAGGAAGATATCCTGATCTTTGGCACCAATGGAAAACCGATCAGGGCGCGGACCGCTCATCAGCAGGAGATGGTGGAAAAGTACCACACGCATGACCTGCTTATCGCAATCGGCCCGGCCGGATCCGGGAAAACCTATATCGCCGTGGCACTGGCAGTCAGGGCACTTCGGAACCGGGAGGTAAAAAAAATCATTTTAAGCCGCCCGGCCGTTGAATCAGGCGAAAATTTAGGTTTTCTTCCAGGGGATCTTAGAGAGAAACTGGATCCTTATCTTCAGCCATTATATGATGCCCTTCTCGATATGATGCCGGCCCGGAAACTGAAGGAATACATGGAAGATAATGTAATTCAGATCGCTCCGCTGGCATTCATGCGCGGCAGGACACTCGATAATGCCTTCGTTATTCTGGATGAGGCTCAGAATGCATCGATTAACCAGTTGAAAATGTTCCTGACCCGTATGGGTGAATATGCCAAGTTTGCAGTTACCGGCGATATCACCCAGGTGGATTTGCCCGATCCCAACAAATCAGGGTTAATACATGCCAAACAAATTCTTGCGGGGATCCCCGGAATCGCTATTGTTGAGTTCACTCGCCAGGATATTATCCGGCACAGGTTGGTGGAGCAGATCGTCAGAGCTTATGAAAAAAAGTAATTTCGTTAATATACAGTAATAATTATTTGGATGGAAGCAATTGTTAAAACCGAATTCAGTTTACCCGGTCAGATCAGTCTGTACAAAGGGAAGGTCCGCGACGTATATAACATTAGCGATAAATATCTGGTTATGGTGGTTACCGACCGGATCTCAGCCTTTGATGTGGTATTGCCCAAAGGGATTCCCTATAAAGGGCAGGTTTTAAATCAGATCGCATCGAAATTTCTCGATGCCACCAGCGATATTGTTCCAAACTGGAAAATTGCCTCACCGGATCCAATGGTTACTATCGGAAGAAAGGCTGAGCCGCTTCCCGTTGAAATGGTCATCAGGGGATACCTCACCGGCCATGCCTGGCGCGAATACCGCTCAGGGAAACGTTCGATCTGTGGCATACCCTTGCGTGAGGGAATGAAGGAAAATCAAAAATTCGACAAACCCATCATTACCCCAACAACCAAGGCTCACATCGGCCATGATGAAGATATCAGCCGCGAAGAGATCATCGCTAACCACCTGGTGCCGGAGAACATTTATAATCAGGTGGAAGAGTACACCCATAAACTGTTTGAACGCGGTACGCAAATGGCAGCACGAATGGGACTGATTCTGGTAGACACCAAGTACGAGTTTGGGATTCAGGACGGTAAAGTATACCTTATCGATGAGATCCATACACCCGATTCAAGCCGGTATTTTTACGGAGACACTTACGTTAATAATTTCGAAAAAGGGATTGAGCAGCGTCAATTATCAAAAGAATTTGTCAGGCAGTGGCTTATTGAGAATAACTTCCAGGGCAAAGAGGGCCAGACGGTTCCGTTCATGCCTGACGCATTTGTTCTCGAGATATCGGATCGATATATTGAATTGTACGAACAGATCACCGGTGAACGTTTCAATCGGGCTGATTCAACTGATGTTATGGGAAGGATCGAGAGGAATATCCGAAACTACCTGTCAAAACTCTGATGGGAGCTCCAGCTTCCAGTGGTAAAAGAATAGCTCTTTGGGCCGGGCCAATTGTAGCTTTTGCAATTATTTTCTTTTACCATCCCGATATTAAACATCCAGAGATAGGATATACCCTGGCAATAGCCGCATGGATGGCTATCTGGTGGGTATCTGAAGCGGTTCCCCTGGCAATAACTTCATTGCTCCCGGTGGCACTTTTCCCGCTTCTCAGCATTATGGATGGCCAGACCGTTTCTGCAGCCTATTTCAACCACGTGATTTTCCTTTTTATCGGAGGATTTCTGATAGCTCTCGCTATGCAGCGATGGAACCTCCACAAGCGGATCGCTCTGAATATCCTCAGCATTACCGGCACCGGCAAATCGAGGCTGCTATTGGGTTTTATGCTTGCAACGGCCTTGCTGAGCATGTGGATGTCGAATACTGCAACCGCAATGATGATTGTTCCCATCCTGATCTCAGTTTTAACGGAAATTGAACCCGAACCCGAGAAAAAGAGGTCCTTTTCAACCGGTGTGTTGCTCGGTGTAGCTTATAGTGCATCAATCGGGGGAATTATGACTTTGGTTGGCACACCTCCAAATCTTTCGTTTCTCCGGATTTATCAGGTGATGTTTCCTCAGGCACCAGCGATCACTTTCCTGCAATGGATGCTGTTTGCTGTTCCCGCCGGGCTTATTATGCTTGGTGCTGCTTTTATTTTATTGTATCTGAAGTATGCCAAAG
Organism: Bacteroidales bacterium; assembly: GCA_041658425.1. Classification (GTDB taxonomy): domain Bacteria; phylum Bacteroidota; class Bacteroidia; order Bacteroidales; family UBA12481; genus UBA12481. Next base: position 13,299 of record JBBAAF010000083.1, read on the forward strand.
GAAGTAAGACTAAGGCTGTAAAAGATTTACCCATCAGGCAGATGAGGAAGGATCTGGGTCCCATGAGCCGGGAGGAAAGAATTGTATTGATCAGTTTTCTTCTGATGGCCCTGCTGTGGATCACCCGTTCTGATATTGAGATCGGGACAACTACTATAAAAGGATGGGCATCATTATTCGGGAAGCCGGCATTTATCAATGATGGAACTGTAGCCATCGCACTGTCGCTGCCACTTTTCATGATACCAGCAAAAGGTAGCGCCGGATTAAGGATTATGGACTGGAAAACGGCAAGCCATCTGCCCTGGGATATTGTTTTACTGTTCGGGGGCGGGTTTGCACTGGCCAATGGATTCAGGGATTCAGGATTATCTCTTTGGCTGGGAGAACAACTACAGGGGCTTTCCGTTTTGCATCCAATTATTATCATACTGATTATCAGCCTTCTTGTCACCTTCCTGACCGAATTGACATCCAATACTGCGACCACTGAGATGATTCTGCCGGTATTATCGGGTATGGCGATCGCCACTCATACCCATCCTCTATTGTTCATGTTGCCCGCTACTCTATCGGCGTCGATGGCGTTCATGTTACCTGCAGGAACCCCTCCGAATGCGATCATTTTCGGAACCAGGCGGGTCACCATATCAGAAATGGCACGTACGGGATTCTGGTTAAACCTGATCGGGGCCGTAATAATTACAGCTGTGGTATATTTTATCGGATCGGCAGTCTTTAAGATCAACCCCGGGGAATTTCCGGTTTGGGCGGTTCCGGCTGTAAAATAATTAAACCACAATAGGCACAATAGGGCACATTAGAATCCTATCGGTAATGTGGCAAAAAGTTCAATTAATGAACATCTATTGTGAACTATTGTGCCTATTGTGGTTGATTTTTTCAACTATTTTCCCGATACCAGGGCAAGGTCAGCAAGGGCTAATGTAAGTATGGTTGCCAGGTCTTCAAGTGTTTCCGACCAGATGGTGGACATAGCCTGCATTAGCTTGATCTATAGTTTTATATAGATCCGGATAATTCTGTCCCCCTCCCGCATGCAGATTAGGTCCGATACCCACACAATCCAGGTTGATGAATCCAATGGTTTGCCTGGCAGGAAAAACCGGGTTTGCTGTATAGGCTTTTGATCCGACCAAACCCTGCTCTTCAGCTCCCAACCCAACAAACAGGATAGATCTTTTGAGATGAATTCCTGAGGTTGCAATTGCCTTAGCCACACCCAGCATAACTGCAATCCCGGATGCATTATCATTGGCACCCGGACATAATTCCCAGTCCATTCCGCAGTGATCCAAATGCCCGCCAATAATGATCACTTCATTTTTTAATACCGGATCAGAACCCGGGATCAGTCCCATTACATTCATTCCAATCCCGTCAGGATGAAATTCAGTCACATTATTTATCGTGACGAATTTACCCGTTGAAAAGGATTGTGAATTAAGGTCTTTCCCGGTTCCCTTAAACAAGTCCTCAACCACGCGGGTTCCAACCATCGTAACAAGGAGATCATGGTGGTAGTCATTGTTTGTATTAGCCAGCGGACCATAATGATAGAGAACCCCAACGGCACCGTGTTTGATCGCGTTGAGCATTTTATACTGGTGGGTGGAATAAGGCTGCCAGGGTGTAAACTTTTCAGCACCTGCTGCAGGAGATACCGGGGCCTCCGGGCGCATCAGCACAATTTTTCCCTTTACGCTGATACCAGAATAATCATCGTATCCCAATTCCGGTGCTGAGATCCCATATCCGGCAAAAACAACCTCATCCCTGACGGTTCCTGATCCGGAGGAACTACCGGGCATATATTCATCAAAATAGTGGTACGAGATGTTTACCGAATCCCTGGCGTTCACCGGCAGATGCAAGGTTAGTGAACAGCCTGGAAAAACAGTTACGTAAGGTTGCCGGAATTCCTGGAACCAACCTTTTTCAGGCGACGCCGGCAAGATGCCCCATTCAGCCATCTTTCCGGCCACCCATTCAGCCGATTTGCGGTAACCTTCGGAGCCAGTGAGCCTTCCCTGATATTTATCTCCCGACAACTCAATAACATAACCCAGTAATTCCTCACTTTTAATATTCCATGTGGCTGGTAGAAGCTGATTCTGCTGTAACTGTCCGACAGACATCAGGCTGCAAACCAGACTGAGCAAGATGATCAATATTCGTTTCATAAACTGAAATTTATGGCCAAAGTAAAAATATCTACCTTCACAGGCAAAATACCGGGCATAAATAGCACTCACGCTTGCCCGTTAACAATAGAATATTGAATATCCTTTTTGTATATCCCCGAATGCCGGACACTTTTTATGCGATGAGGCATTTAATACGTATAACCGGCACAAAAGCAGCCTATCCACCTTTGGGCTTATTGACAATTGCTTCCTTAATACCGGAGAACTGGTCTAAAAAACTGGTGGATCTGAATGTGGTTGACTTATGTAAGAAGGATCTGGATTGGGCTGACTACATTTTTCTTTCCGCTATGAATGTGCAGGAGGATTCTGTCAGAGAGATTGTTAATCAGTGCAGGCTGGCAGGTGTTAAAATCGTAGCTGGTGGTTCATTATTTACACATGAACATGAACGTTTCCCCGACATCGATTATTTTGTTCTGAACGAAGCAGAAATCACCCTGCCATTGTTTCTGGAGGACCTGCAGAAAGGCAACCTGCAACCAATATACAGAACAACCGAATTTGCAGATATGGCGCAATCTCCTTTACCAGCTTTTGATCTGGTGAATATGGATAATTACCTTTATTCAATCATACAATATTCGAGAGGATGTCCCTATATGTGTGACTTTTGTGACGTAACTGCTCTTTACGGGAGACGTCCACGTACAAAAAACACCAACCAGATCATCAAGGAGTTAGATGCAATTGATCGGCACAGTAATGTCAGATTGGTATTATTTGCTGATGACAATCTGATCGGAAATAAAAGGATACTGAAAGATGAATTGCTGCCTGCCTTAATCGAGTGGCGAAAAGAGAAAAAGCCCGGCTTCCTTTTTGCCACGCAGCTTACAATCGATTTAGCAGATGATGAAGCGTTAATGACCCTAATGATTGATGCGGGATTCAGGCAAATATTTATCGGCATAGAAACTCCCGACGAAGAAGGCCTTAAAGCATCCGGAAAAAAACAAAACCTGAAACGTGATCAGCTCGGAAGCATTCGTAAGCTTCATAAAGCAGGGTTTTTCATAGCAGCAGGTTTCATTGTTGGCTTTGATACAGATACCCGATCTATTTTTCAACGACAAATAGATTTCATTCAAGAAAGTGGTATTCCATTACCCATTGTCAACATCCTGAAAGCACCTCCCGGTACAGAATTGTTTGAAAGATTGAAAAAAGAAAACCGATTAAGCAAGCAGTTTGCCTTTTCGGAAGGAGATACAAACATTATTCCGCTAATGGATGAAAAAACATTATACGATGGTTTTATACAATTGATTACCAATATCTACCACCCCGAAAAATCTTATCAGCGACTTATTCGGTTTTTCAGCACCTATGAATCCCCAAAAACATCCGTTAAAGTGCCTGTAAAATATGGTCTTAAAGACATAAGTTTGGTTCTAAGAGCTTTCTATCTGCTCGGTATTAAAGATCCGCACCGAAAATTCTTTTGGAAACTTATCTTTTGGTCCGTCATGAATAAACGCAAATACCTGGATATGGCTGTGTTTTATGGGATTATGATCTACCAAATGCACCAAACATCCTTGCATATAATTAAGACTGTCAATGAAAGAGTGAGAATACAGCAGGTTTTGTAGAGTCCCCTCGGTTTTGTAACCGAACATAAAAGTAGAT